>JABDEY010000005.1 GCA_013286805.1 Bacteroidota bacterium
AAACTGGCTGACCTGGGAGGTTTTATAGGAAAATTCGGGTACAAAATAAATTTATCAGGAGATAAGGCTACAGTGGACTCCCTGAATAAATTATTAAAGGATGTGGAAGGTAAAAGCGAAGCCAATGTTATTTCCCTTTTGACCATTCGCACTATGGCCAAGGCTGTGTACTCCACAAAAAATATAGGACATTACGGTCTCGGTTTTCAATTCTATACGCATTTCACTTCTCCTATCAGACGTTACCCCGATGGGGGCAAGCCTGTAGATGCAGACGAATTGGAACTGGCCTGCAAGCATTCTTCCGATATGGAAAAACTCGCTGCCGATGCAGAGCGTTCTTCTATTAAATACAAACAAGTGCAGTTCATGCAGGATAAAGTAGGTCAGCAGTTTGAAGGGATGATATCCGGGGTTACGGAATGGGGTATTTTTGTTGAACTGAATGAAAATCATTGCGAAGGGATGATCCGTATTCGTGATCTGAAAGACGATTCGTATTATTTTGATGAAGATAATTATTGCCTGGTAGGTAGACGAACCAAACGCGCCCTGCGGCTGGGGGATCCCCTGCAGATTGAGATTCGTGGTGCTAATCTGGTAAAAAAACAACTCGACTTTGTGCTGGTTGAAACGCTGCAAAAAAAAACGGTTGGCCAAAAACAGCCGGATGATGCTGGAAACAAGTCCACGATAAAAAATGCCAGGAAAAACAAGAATTCACATCTGAATGATGAATGGGGATTTGAGATTTAATTTATACTGCATCTGTTCAATGAACCAGCTCTCTGGTCGGCATATCATTATTTTATTTCTTCTCCTGAATTTAACCACTGCAGCAACTTCCCAAACCCTCTGGACACATCAGGAGAGTGCTCCGGCTTATAAAGGAAAACAAGACGATATTTATTTTATCAACCCTGATATGGGCTGGTATGTGAATGGCTCTGGTAAAATCTACAGAACAAGAGACGGCGGAACAAACTGGGCACTTGAATTTGAAAAGCCCGGTACCTATTTTCGCTGTGTAGGATTCATTGATTCATTAAACGGCTTTGCCGGAAATATAGGAACAGATTATTTTCCAGGCGTAAGTGATACTGTCCCGATATACAAAACAACAGACGGAGGAAAAACATGGAGCAGCATTGTTTATAAGGGCCCGGTTATTAAAGGTGTATGCGCCATCGACATTTTAAAAGAGCCATTTATCAATGCCGGAGTGTTGGATTACAAGTTCCATATTATTGCAGGAGGGCGTGTGGGTTCTCCCGCTTTCATTCTACGCTCAGATGATGCAGGTAAAACCTGGTCCTCCTCAGACCTGAATAAATACTGCGCATTTATTCTTGACATTAAATTCTTTACGCCAAATGAGGGGCTTGTTTTTGCCGGATGCGGAAAGGACCTGGAGAAAACACATGCATGTATTTTATATACGGATAACGGAGGAAAAACATGGCAAAAAAAATACGAATCAAAACGCCCTTATGAAATAACCTGGAAGGCCTCCTTTCCAACCCGCAAAACAGGCTATGTGACCATTCAGTCCTATGATCCGGACTCAACTGTAGCACAACGCTATGTAGCTAAAACAACCAATGGAGGGAAAAAATGGAAAGAAATTAAACTGGATGCAGATTATTCCTGTCAGGAATTCGGCATTGGCTTCACAGATGAAAACACTGGTTGGGTAGGAACCATGAAAACCGGATATGAAACTCATGATGGTGGTGCCACCTGGAAAAAAGTAGCCATGGGAAAAGCGGTCAATAAAATCCGGCTTTTGAAGACCCCATCCGGCTTTGTTGGGTATGCGATTGGAAAGGATATTTATAAAATGGAAATAAAAAGATAAGCTCCCTTCTACTGTATCACAATTTTTTTTTCGTAGCGTTTATTATCTGAAACAGCTTCCACAAAGTAGACTCCGGCCGCTAATTTATTCAGTGGGTCAATTTCGATTACTTCCCTGTCTTCCATTACTGTAACTATTCTGGCATAATATTCTTGTCCATTGCCATTCCTGACCAGAATAGAAATTTTCTGACCGCTCATCCCAAATATGCACACGTAAAATGTGCCACTTGCGGGGTTGGGGTAAACAGAAATCGTCTTTTCATTTTGAAAATTTACTGAGACCGGATTGCTGTATTTAAATTTACCATCATTATCTACCTGTTTCAGCCGGTAATAGGAAATTTCTTTGTACGGGTTGTAATCCACTGCAGTATATTTTATTATTATTGAACTGTTTCCGGCAGCGTTTTGTTGATCGAGATCTGTAAAATCAGTTCCATCCGGCGAACGCTGAACCCTAAAATAATCACTATTTGATTCGGATGCAGTTGTCCAAAATAGGTCTACATTATTTCCATCGGGCTTTGCATCAAAATCAATAAGTTCTATGGGAAGCTCTCCAACTCCATTGGCAAAACCTATTGTGTGTTGAGAAAAGGAAGTATAACCAGTTCTTTGTGCGTACCCTGTTCCTGCACTAAAGGTCCTGCCCGCAGAACCCGCTGGAGAAATAGCAGTTACCGCATCATAGGTTAAAAAGCCGGCATACGACGTTGAAGGAAGTGTTCTTTTAAGAGGACAAAACATATTATCATTAGCAGCCGACAAGGTAGTATTCTCTACGAATAACTGAACTCCGTAATTTCCGCCCACGTAGGTGTATGCATCGGGGGTAAGGGTCCAGATGGTCGAATGTCCTACTTGTTCCCCCGCGGTATGAACGATCGGACTTAATTGCTGGGTTGTACTCAGGTTAACATCCGTATTGTTTACAGACTGAACAAAGTCCAAAACCGTAGCATCCAAATAGGAAATGCCGGCATTAAGTGCATTATTAACAAACGTAATCTGATGGCGGTTGGTAGAAGCGGTCCCGTCTCCCAAAGGATACAGATAAGTGCTGGTGTTTGAAGCAATATACCTTCTGAATGTTCCATAAATGAATCCACTTGTGTAAACCAGGCTGGAGGCTACGCTGGAAGACAATACGACGATATTCGTACTTGTTATTATGATTCCACTTGTCAGCGTAAGCGTATTCGCAACAGTTAAATTTGTGAAACCGCTAAGCGTAATACCAGATCCGGTATTCGCAATCGTGAGATTATTAAATGTTGTAGCAGCGTTCCCAGCAATATTTTGTGGGCCTGTTCCGGCAAAGGAGACCATTTGTCCCAAATCTGTGATGGACCCGTTATTGATAAAGTCCCCGAAAAAGGTTATACGCGTTCCGGAATTTAAATTTACAGCCCCATTGTTTGTGAATTGCTGCTGGGCACATAAAGAAAAAGAAAAAAGAAAAGACACACTGTATAGTATAGTATTCATGATCCGCTCTTTTAGAAATAAGACGTTATTTAAGGGCCAAATTGAGATTTTGTATAATCATATCCGTGCCATCTGTATTGTTTTCCACCCAGGCTTCTATGTAATCATTTGGTGCTAAGAATACCATACACGAAACGGTAATTGGTCCCTGATCAGTATTGTTTTTCAGTATGACCTGCTGTTTTGATCCGGGAAGAATAACTCCGTTTTGAGCTATGTAAAAACTGAAATATTTATTACTACCTGCTCCTGTGAATGTTGAAGTTAAACTGCAAACAACGATGCACCTCCTTGTTTTTGCTCCAGTGTATGTGAGCCTGTTGCTAACAGGCGAAGTAACCCTGAATAAATTTACCGCTGTAGTAGTGCCAAGCATTTTAACGGGCATATTGGCCGATGCAATTACAGTGGTAGCAGTGGCTGTTAAATAAAAACTTCCGCTTGCCACATCGTCTTTTACCGTACTTAACCCAAACGATTCCACTTCCCATAAATCAGAGAAAGTGCCATTTACGTATGTTCCGGTTCCAATAAACATGACTTCTTTGATAGTGCCTTCTAGAACCGTAGTAATGCCTGTTATATCTAATGCTGTGGCTGCATTTGCAGATAAAGTCACCCTGTCACCACCAAATATCTGGATAATATTGAACGTACCAACTAATTTTTCATAGGTGTTTTGATTAGTGAATCCCCAAAGCCCGTTAAATTCTACCAGATTATTATCATTCTGAAACGTTATTCCGTTGGTATTGTTTTCAAACACAACCATTCCTAAATAAACAGATCCTCCAAAATTACTTATCAGACCAATGCTGGCCGAATTGGCAACTATGCATTCCTCAATAATCAAATTCAGAAGCGCACCAGCGGCATTTAAATTAAATACCTGCCCGCCACCACTTGGTGCCGCCAATGTTACATTTTTAATAAAGCCGCCGTGTGCCCCTGTAAGCAATGCTCCGCCGGCGGGTGTATACAGTAAAATATCATCCACTGCACCCACTCCTCTGATGATTGAATTGTTCAAATCAATCATATTAGTAAGTACAACCGTTCCGTTAATCTCATAAATGGTATTTGATAAAAGTATAATCACTCCACTTACAGCCGCCGGAAAATCAGCGGCAGATTTAACCAGAACATAATTACTTCTTGCTATGGCGGTACTGATTGCCAGCCATTTCGTGCCATTCCAGAAATAATAGCCATCCGTTACTGTACCTCCGCTGCTGTATATAAGCATTCCTGGCGGAGTTGTTGCCGTTAAGGGAGCTACTGAGTTAATGCTGTTCAATATAACCCGTGGAGGCAAAAACCCCATGTTAGTGCTTTCCAGCTCAAGCAGGGAATTCGCATTAATAGTATTCGGGTTGTTTCCTATTTTAACCTGCGCCGAGGTGGGGAGAATGCTTGCTGTTAGTAAGCATAGGGTGATAATGATGTTTTTCATGCGACAAATGTGAGCATGTTCAGTATCGAAAATATTACACGTGTGTTGAAAAAATTTATATCAATCACAGGTTTGTGGTTTTCGCGGGAGCTTGTGAACGGGCCTGAATACTGTTATTTCGAGGGGATATGTTTTTATTAATTGCCGAAAATTTGCTTGATAAGCATAAATTTTACAATTTTTTGCGGTGAATTAAGCTGAATATGGGGGGGGTGAGGGATACGCAGGTTGCCTTAAAAATGGTGGAAGCCCTCTGGTTAGTGGGTCGTGGTGTGTTTCTCTGAATTACTTTTGGATGTATTTTACTGGAATCTTACAGGTGTAAGAAATTTGAAAAAGTCTGATATTGATTGCAATTTATTGAGAAGGTTAGATACGCTTAAAAAGTCAGTCATTAAACGGGCTCCTACCGTAAACGTCTGGTATATTTTAATACATCGCCTGATGCCTTTGATCGACAATTTTGATAATGAACAGTGAATACTTTGCGAATTATATAGCCAGGATATAAGTCGCAGAACCGCCAATGAAAATTGGATTTTTCAATTTAGTCAATTTAAGCAGCCTTAATTTCGTCACAATATCGGTAAGATTGAGGTGGAACGAAATCTTGTATTACTGACTTAGGGTCAAGTGATTTTCGGAATTTATTTACCTTTTTTATTTTAATAGAAAACCCAATACTTTTATTAGAAAAATATTCAAAAAAGGAGAATTTGTCAATCGAACCCACATCATTGAATTCCTCCCAAAGGTTTTTGGGGGTATCAGAAATAATTTCATCAATAGTGAAATATCCAATAATTCTTTGTTCAGGTGCGCTAGAATAAATAAAAACCTTTTCAATTTCCTGCTTGAAAGATGCTTTTCTAAATTCAACTTTTTTTTCTCCACTTAATATGGCATTTGCATATTTGGGCTTAATTGATAGAATTACGTTCATAAATGAGTTTTTAGTTTATTGTTTCGTTAAAGTAATCATCATACGAGTATACCATCCAGAACGAAAGTAGCAAGTACATATTGGCTGCTGACACCACACATTTTTTTTTATTAGTCCGAATCTGTTAATATCTATTAAATTAATTATTGTTAATCATTCAACCGCTCAAATGAAACAATTTCAAAAAATCTTCCTGCTCCAGATTAAAAAAATCAGCAACTTCCTTAACACTAAATCTATGTTTGCTTTTAAACTCGGCAATTAAATTTTTTAAAAGTTTTGGTGTTTCTTTTGGAATATCAAGTTCGATTGGCTCTCTTCTCCGAATGTTCAGGGTGTTAAACTGTTCCAGTAAATATCTCTTTTGATTATTAGTGATAATATTTAAGTCATTTGCTCGGTAGAGAATTGCTTGCATTGAAACCTTCCATTTACACTTTAGCTCTGCAAGGTCAGTAATTTTTAGATTTTCATTTAGTTGGGATTTAATGTCCTTTTTTGGCATTAACAATTCTGCCGCAAACAAATTGGCTTCGTGGCCAATATTCCGGTCTGCCGAAAGATTCGCAAAAGTGTGCATAATGAGGTGACCTAACTCATAAGCTAAACTGAATCTCAAACGATCTCCAAGCATACTTTTATTCAAAACAATAATCGGCTGTCTTTCATTAGTAAGAATGGTTCGGCTGTCAACTCTTTCAGTACCAAAATCAAAACTTAATACTATAATTCCCTTACTTTCAATTATTTCAATCAAATCAGCTAATGGTCCCCTCTCAATTCTCCACATTTGTCTTAATTCTTCAGCCACTTTTGCTGGAGAAATCGTTTTTCCCAGATCAAATAAAGGAATTTTACTGGTTGGTCTTTTAAGTGCCTGAAATAGTCTTCCAATAATAAGGCGGTAAATATTTATTTGAGCTTCAATTGGAACAATGAGCTTTTGAGGTACATTTTGCTTTTTTCTGAAATTCAAATTCATTGGAATGGCTTCACCATTTTGATAAAAAAAACTCTTTGGGTAATTCAGTGATTTGCTAAATGCTTCTAATAGATTTTCACTAATCGAAGGATTATCCTTTTCGACACGGCTCATTTTAGCAGTAGTAATACTCAATTGTTCAGCCAGAGCTCTTTGAGTAAGAAATCTTGACTCACGTCCGAGAGTTATCATTTTTGCGTTCAATTTACCTAGCATGATAATAATATCTGCAATTCACATAACGAATATAATAAATTTTTTGTAAAATATCATTTTTTATTGCAATTTTTATTTAATTTTTAATTACACTAATGTTCATAGATTGAGTAATGCATTGAATAAATTAGTAAATTACCTATTCAAACAATGGTTATTCGTTGATTTATGAGAACTAATTAGAAAAATCAGTAATGAAATAGATTTTGTGAGGGCATGAAAGCACTATTAGATACAAATATTATTATCCATCGTGAAGCTGGAAAAATTGTAAATCAGGATGTTGGAATACTTTTCCGGTGGCTTGATCGTGCGAAGTATGCAAAATGTATCCACCCTATTTCAATTGAAGAAATTAAAAGGAATCCAAATGTTGCTACTGTTCAGACTTTCATGGCTAAACTTGGTAGTTATGAGCAGTTAGAAATCACTACTCCATTACAAGATCCTGTTAAACAAGTTTCTATTGAAATGGATGTAAATAGGAATGATTTAAACGATACTATTCTCGTGAATGAAGTCTTTGCTGGTAGAGTTGATATATTAATAACAGAGGACAAAAAGATACATACAAAAGCCAAAAAGCTTGGTATACATGATAAAGTCTTTACTATTGATGGTTTTTTAGAAAAAATATTTTCGGAACATCCTGATCTTGTCAATTACAAAGTTCTTAATGTCCAAAAGAAAAAATTTGGTAACATAAGTTTAAGCGATGAATTTTTCAACAGTCTAAAAGAAGATTATCCTGGATTTGATCGCTGGTTTTTAAGAAAAACAGATGATTTAGCCTACGTAACAAGTAATAAGGGAAATGGACTTATATTGTCCTTCCTTTATTTGAAGGTCGAAGGCAATGATGAAAATTATCATAATATATCTCCGATATTTCAGCCTAAAAAACGTTTAAAAGTTGGAACTTTTAAAGTAATAAATAATGGCTTTCGGCTCGGCGAACGGTTTATAAAGATTATTTTCGATAATGCCTTAGTAAACAAAGTAGATGAAATTTATGTAACAATATTTGATCACAGGGATGAACAGAAACGGTTGATCGAGTTGATGGAGCAATGGGGTTTCCATTTTTGGGGTATGAAGGGGACTGAAAGGGTATATGTAAGAAATTTTGCCCATACGTTTGATATTAATAACTTACGACAACATTATCCATTTGTAAGTAAACGAAGAGGTGTATTTATTGTTCCCATTTATCCGGATTATCATACAGAATTACTTCCAGATTCCATTTTAAATACGGAATCGCCGCAGGATTTTATTGAAGATTTTCCGCACAGAAATGCAATAAATAAAGTTTATGTATCATGGGCATTAGAACCACATCCAAAAACAGGGGATCTTATTATATTTTATCGTACTGGTGGTATTTATAAAAGTGTGGTAACAACTATAGGGATCACCCTTGATGTGGTGGAAAATTTCACTGATGTGGATGACTTTGTTCGTCAATGTAGAAGAGGTAGTGTATTTCCCGAGCCTGAACTAATTAAAATGTGGCAATATAAATCTATTCAGCCATTTATTTTGCGCTTTTTATATGTATACTCCTTTCCGCACAGAATTAATATGAAAAGCCTAATTGATCTTGGAGTGCTTAAAAGTGTTGAAGATGCTCCGCGAGGATTCAAACCAATAAGTGTTGCTCATTTTGACGCAATTTTAAACAACACTCAAAGTGATAATAGTTTTATTGTCGACTAATCGAAAATAGGTATGAATTCAATTGCCATATGGTATGAACAAAACGGTAATGCCCCCGGAAATAGACCAGAGTTAGACCTTCATATAAATCATTGGAAACTTAAATTTAATAGAAGTTTTTGGGTTAGAAAATTACGTTCCCTTTCCACTAAAACAATTGGTCGGAAATGGGAGAGGTTTGTTTTCCAAAATAGCGATTATTTTATGGACTTGGGTCTTAAAATAAAAAATGGCGAAAATGTTGAATCTGTTTGTATTTACGTTCCAAATAAATTTACAGACAAAAAAAAACTTGTTGCAGATTTAGGGACAAGACTCTCGGATAAAAGGTTAATTACTGCCGTTTTTAATGAGCCTTATAACACAACTACGGTAACAGATGGTAAATACTTTTCTGTTATTGAAAACTCTATACCCCTTTTCAATATATATATGCTTGATATTGATTGTGACATCAATATTGAAAACAAATATCATGGAACAATTATAAAATTTCCTTTCAAGATTTTCAATAATTTGCCAACCTATTATAGATTTCGTCTTAAAGCGCCCTTTGTAAATAATTTAAGTTACTTTTTTAAACCCTCAAATTCGTTTTTAGAGAGCGTATATTCGAGTATAGAAATAATTGATTTCAGAATTAATGACACCAGAAATCTCGATGTTTCATTAATTGAACATATAAATGAACAGCAAAAGTTTAATCTTGCTCTTGTTCATTATTTTGTAATGAGAAATGTTAAAGATGAATATGTGGTTTCAAATCAAAATATGAATGGAGTCCGGCAACTAGAAGATAAGACATGGACTTCTTATATAGATGATTCAGAGTATCTGTATGAAAAATCGTTTGCGTATCATTTAAAGAGAAAAGCTTCTGAAATAGAAAGATCTGACAAACGTTTTATTGATGAGTTTAGTGCTGTCCTAAAGTTCAGGTTTGAAGATGGTAAACTCGTACGGTATATTGTTTTTGCAATTATATTAGCAATGCTGACAGAAGTATTTGGGAATGGGCTGTATGACCTTTGCAAGCCATATTTATTAAATATTTATCACTTTGTAATTGGCCATTAAATAATAAAGGCTTGAGTTTCGCTCTCCAAAATGAAATGCCTTTATTTATTTGTAAACAACCATAAACAGGCTATTTCCCATACTTTTATAGACACCCTTAGGGAAACATTTTCACATTCTACGAAAAACAAAAGCATTCGCGGGCCGACCGTCCACGATTGGTGTGAACCTGAATTTTTGCGGCCATGTGGCGTGAATTTGTGCGACAAGCAAAAGCTTCAGGTTGGCAATCGTGGGGCACTTTTCTTTGTTACTTTCTTTTGGGCAAACAAAAGAAAGTAAGGCTATAGCATATTCAGCCTGCTCACCAACTCATCCTTATAAGATCCCCCGATCGGAATTTCCTTCTTCTCATCCTCCAGTATCAGCACATTGTGATCAATAGCCGTAATCTTATCAATCAGCACAATAAATGAACGGTGCACACGTATAAAGTCTTTAGCTGATAATTTCTCTTCAATGTTTTTCATGGTAGAAAGTACTGTGTACCGTGCATCTTTGGTATTGATAATCACATAATCCTTCAAAGCTTCAATAAAATAAATATCCTTGGTGCGTATTTTAACCATTTTTGAGTTTGACTTGACAAATACAACTCCCCTGGTTTCTTTGCCTTCTACAAGGGCGTAAAGCAGATCTCTTTCTTTCTTAATTTCCTTGTCTTTTCCGTGCTTGTACATGGCCAGTTCAATGGCAGTATGAATATCCACTTCCTTGAAGGGTTTAATAATATAGCCGTGGGGTTGAGTTTCCTTTGCTTTGTTAACCGTCTGTTCATCAGCGTATGCAGTAAGGTAGATAACAGGAATATCAAAAATATTTTTTATTTCGGCGGCGGCTTCTACGCCACTCATGGCACCTTTTAACATAATATCCATCAGTACCAGGTCGGGCTGGGATTCTGCAATTAACTGAAGCGCCTGTTCTCCGCTGTTGGTCATGCCTGTTACAGAATAACCCATTTTTTTCAGGCTGTTTTGTATGTCTTTTGCGACGATGTTCTCATCTTCTACTATTAATATGCTTGGCTTATTCATTTTTTATCAGTTTAATGATCGTTTATTAAATTCAATTGTAAATCTTGCTCCTTTCTTATTTTCCAGTCTAATAGTTCCTTTCAGCTGACTCACAAGCAACATAACTAATTGTAATCCAAGTGTCTGTGTTGATTTGAAATTCAAGCCACCTTTTAATCCAGAACCATCATCGGCTATAATAAGTTGAACATTTTCATTCTTGTCAACTTTTACGTTAACGGTTATAATGCCTTTTGTTTTTTTAGTAAACGCGTATTTCAATGAATTCGACATTAATTCATTGATAATCAACCCACAGGGAATTGCCTGATCTAAGTTAAGAAAAATTATGCTTGTTTCCTGTTTTAGGCTGATTTTTTTTCCTTTAGGCTTAAATGAATACAAGAGATTAGTTGAAATATTATGTATGTATTCTGATAAATTTACGCTTGTAAAATCCTTGGTTTGATATAAGCTTTCATGAATAAAGGACATCGCTTTGATCCGATTCTGGCTTTCTTTCAAAATATCCAGCGTTTTCTTGTCTGCCACATAAGATGATTGCAAATTAAGAATGCTGGAGATAACCTGAAGATTATTCTTAACCCGGTGGTGAACTTCTTTCAGAAGTACCTCTTTCTCCTTAAGCGACTGTTTTAATTTTTCCTCTGCCTTTTTTTGCTCCTGGTTTTCTAAAGACAATTTTTCCACATCCTTTCTCGTCGAAAGATCCCTGAATGTCACAACTCTGGCTGTCCTGTTATTGTAAATGATTTCCTTCCCAATATACTCGCAAAAAATTTTTGCACCTGTACGGGGTTTAATAAATATTTCAAATGCACCTTCTCTTTTTTCCCGAATGTTCTTTTTAACAAATTTCGCAGTTTCTTTGTCCAGCAAATCAAAAATTTCTTTTCCTATAAATTCAGGCTCGTCATATTTAAATAGCTTATAAGCAGCGTGGTTAGCTTCAACAATAATCCCATCCTCATGAATGACTATTCCTTCGGAAGTTGCATCCGACAACTTTTTGTATCGTTCACTTACTTCTTTTAATTTACGCTCTACGATTCTGCGTCCGGACACATCCCTGAATACAATTACACGGGCCATTTCCCCGTTATAGATAGTCGTTTTTGCAACAATTTCGCAGACAACCCTGCTTCCGCTTTTTGTCCGCACATTTAATTCATAATTATTTTCATCTTTCCGGGTAACGGTAGCAGCAATATGCTCCAGCTCCTTACGGTCAACAAAATCTGAAATGTTCTTGCCCATAAAATCTGCTTTTTCAAATCCCAAAATGAAACATGCTGCCGGATTAACTTCTTTGATCACCAGGTTTTGGTGTATGATAATTCCTTCGGAAGATATTTCTGAAAATTTCATATACCATTCCTCCATCTGGTCAATTGTAAATTGGAGTCTTGTTATTTCATCTTCCAGTTCTGCTCTTGTTTTTTCTTCCGAAAGCATTGTTTTACTTTTTATCAGGTTTATCCGTTTCTTCCTGAGTAGGTTTCACTTTCACCCCGTCAAATTTTAATTCAACATCATCCTGGTATAAAATGGTCAGCAACTTAACGCCGGCTTCATCGAAATATTCCCAGTTTCCTTCTTTTCTCCCCACTATGTATTTTCCCTGTTCACTTATTTTCCCGTTCTGGTAATAATAGACATGTTTACCATCCTGATTTCCATCCACAAAATTACCCTCAAAACGAATTTTTCCACTGGGTGTGTAAAAATGCTTCCAGACACCATCTCTTCTGTCAGCCTTGTATTTTCCGGTTTCTTTATAATCACCAAGTTCATATTCCCATTCGTCTTCTTTCATGCCATCCACATACTGTCCTTTGGTTATTACCTTTCCTTCCTCATCATATTCCGTGGTTGGTCCATCCAATACATCGTTCAGGTAAATTTCCTCTCTTAACAATTTTCCTGTATCATAATACCATTTCCACTCGTTTTGGGCAAGTCCTTTTTTATCATATTTCCCTTTTTGCTCAAGTTTACCATTGGGATAATAAAACACCCACTCTCCAATGCGTTTTCCGTCTTTGTATTCTCCCTGTCCTTTTAGCTGCCCGTTTGGATGGTATTCCTTCCAGGGACCCTGTTCTTTGTTATATTCATCATAAATACCCTCTCCGATCAGGAATCCCTCTTTGTAAATTTTAGCAGCGGTTACTTTTCCATCCATTGAAAATTCCCTGTAAGCGCCTTCCGGACTCCCATTTTTGTAGGTCCCTGAAGATTTTACAATTCCGCCCTCGTAATACTCAATTTTTGTATCCAGCTTAGCCAGTTCGGGAGCATCGGTTATGAGTTTTCCATCCACATACTTAGTTGTATTCTGCAGATTTCCGTTGAGCGAATATTCTTTCAGGTAACCATCCTGCATTCCATTCAGCCAGGTGCATTCATTTTTCAGGTTTCCATTTGTATAAAATTCCTTCCACACATTTTGTTTCAATCCGTCTTTATCCCTTCTGTTTATTTTTTCCTGTCTTTTAATAAAACCAGCTTTATAATCAATCAGTGTAATAATTGTACCGATGGTGTCATATTCATATCCCTGGCCTTCTTCCCGGCCATCTTTAAAAGGTATCAACTGCTTTGTTTTCCCGTTTTTATAATACAAATACGTATTCTGTTGTTTCACATCATTGATATAATTTTCCTCTGACACTAAATATTTTTCCTTTGCATCGTAATTTTTTCTTGCTCCGTTCTTCTTCCCGTTTTTATAGTAATACTCCAATACCAGCGTACCCTGATCGTTATAAAATTTCCATACACTATCCAGTTGAAAAGCTTTTCTATTGCCTTCTGATTTTATTTTACCATTATCAAAATAGGTTTTCCAGTAACCATCCGGTTTGCCATCCTTCATGGTACCCTCGCTGGAAATTGTCCCGTTGTCATACAGAAATTTTGTATAACCATTTTGTACTGGTTCATCCTGCTGGGAATAAAGGCTTGAAAAAAAGCACAGGCAAAATAGCAGGATTGAAAAACATCTATTTTTAATGAATTTCATCTACTAAGTTCCAACATTTTTATAATTGGTTTACGGGCCCGGTTCATAAGTTCAACAGGCATGTTTATTTCCGGTTGTTCATATTTCAGACAAACATATAATTTTTCAAGTGTATTTAATTTCATGTGCGGGCAATCATTACAGGCACAATTGGTAGCAGGGGCTGCCGGAATAAATGTTTTTTCAGGACTTGCTTTTTGCATTTGATGCAGAATGCCTGCTTCAGTAACCACAATAAATTCCCGGGCTTTATTTTTAATGGTAAAATTTAATAATGCAGTTGTGCTGCCCGTAAAATCAGCCTGTTCAAGTATCTCTGTTTCGCATTCCGGATGAGCTATTACCAATGCATTTGGATTTTTTTCCTTTGCCCTGATCAGTTGACCTAAAGAAAATAATTCGTGTACCATGCAGGCTCCGTTCCATAAAACCATATTTCTGCCGGTTTTTTTAGAAATCCAGGCTCCCAGATTTTTATCTGGTGCAAATATAATCTTCTGATTTTTTGCTAAACTATTTACAATTTTTTCCGCATTACTGGATGTAACTACAATATCCGTTAAAGCTTTAACCTCTGCGGAGCAATTTACGTACGAAATAACGATGTGTTCCGGATGGCTTTTTATAAAAGTTTCAAACTTCTCTGAGGGGCAGGAATCTGCCAGTGAACATCCTGCACGTAAATCGGGTAATAATACTTTTTTGGATGGGGAAAGTATTTTTGCTGTTTCAGCCATAAAATGTACTCCCGCAAAAACAATAATAGCTGCATTTGTTTTTGCAGCTTCCTGAGATAATCCAAGGCTATCTCCGATATAATCGGCGCAATCCTGAATATCTGAGTCCTGATAATAGTGCGCAAGAATGATTGCATTTTTTTCTTTTTTCAGTTTACGAATCTCTGTAAATAAATCCAGATTTGCATCCACTTCTTTTTCTAACCAACCTTTTTCTTTTAACACAGAATACTGCATTATATATTTAATTTTTTTAAATTGATTATTTATATAGATATAATAGATTTGTTAGTTCTGTTGAAAAAAAGAATCTATCCTAAAAGTTTAGTTCGATAATTGTGTTTGACCCTGAGTTATGAACACAGCAATTAATAATAAATAGTTGAGCTGTATATAGTTACGTAGTTATTAGTTTACTGTATAACTCTTAGTGTTAATTACAAGTTATTATTTTTAGTGTTAATACTGTTCATTAACTGTTGGGTTTAACATATTAATAATGTAATAATAATTTCTTAATGTGGATTTAATGTATGCTTTAACAATTTAAGTTTATATCCAAGTAATTTGTTATATTAGTTAATAACAGGTATTTTTTTAATTCACAGTCTAACTGTTGATAAAATTAACAATACTTTTACAGTAATTACCTGATTTGATATGAATAAAACAATAAGTATTGCCATTGGATGTGACCACGCAGGTTTTCAGTTAAAAGAGAAATTGAAACAGCATTTATTGGGAAAGGGCTATTCCGTAAAGGATTTTGGTGCTTATTCTGAAGAAAGGGTTGATTATCCTGATTTTGCTCATCAGGTTGCCATTGCTGTTGAGAATGAAGAATTTGATTTTGGTCTGTTAATGTGCGGCAGTGGTAATGGTATTAACATGACTGCTAACAGACATAAAGGGATACGTTCTGCGCTTTGCTGGAACTCAGAAATAGCTAAATTGGCCCGCCAGCACAACGACGCAAACATTTTGGCTTTACCCGCTCGTTTTATTGAAGTAAATGAAGCAATCGCCTGTCTGGATATTTTTCTGACAACGAAATTTGAAGGCGGAAGACATACAGACCGGATAAATAAGATAGACCTGGAATGTTAAAAATTAAGTTAGTTAATAATGGTTGCTTCCAGAAAATACTTTTATTCCAGGCCATTATCTTTTTACTATCAGGAAGCCTGTCACTTCTCTTTTCTCAAAACCAGGAGACCTTCCTGAAAAATAAATATGCTTTAGTCATTTCAGCCGAAAACCTTAAAAAACACCTTTATATTTTAGCTTCGGATGCTTATGAGGGACGTGAAACAGGTGAAAAAGGCCAGAAAATGGCCGCTGATTACATTTCAGCCCAGTTCAAAATGACTGGGGTTAGTCCTGGTGCAAGTGATACTGCTTATTTTCAGCGATTTCCAATGGATGTACAATATGATAAGAGTACTTCCATTAGCCTGAATAATAAGGAATACAATTTAAATACGGATTACCTCGCTTTCTATGGCTTAACTGCCCAGAAAGTTGAAACAAAAGATGTCGTGTTTGCGGGATATGGAATCGAAGACGTAAATTATTCCGATTATAAAAAGGTGAAAGTCAGTAATAAGGTAGTTTTGATTCTGGATGGTGAACCAATGTCAAAAGACTCTTTCTGCTTTGTTTCAAAATCAAAAAATCATTCAGACTGGTCCTTTAATTACAGGAAAAAAGAAGAATTGGCCAGAAAAAAGAATGCAACCGCCCTGCTAGTAGTTGTGAATAATATTGACTCGGCTTATAAACAGTACAAACACAGGATTATTTCAAAAAGCATAAAAATTAAATCTTCTGCCTCTTCCGGAAAAGAAAAAATCCCAGTGATTTTTATTTCGAAGCAATTGGCGAATGCAATAATTGCTAAACCCAATTCAGGCATTGATAAATTGGAAAGGGAAATAGCAAAAAAGAAGAATACAATAAGCACTGTATTTTCTGCTCACCTCGAAATAACAATCAGCATAAAAGAAAAATCACTGACTTCTGAAAATGTTTTGGGATACATAGAAGGAACGGATCGTAAAGATGAATTAGTTGTTATTACGGCTCATTATGATCATTTAGGAATTGAATCAGGCCGTATTTTTAATGGTGCTGACGATGACGGATCGGGCACCGCTGCTGTTATAGAACTCGCAGAAGCTTTCGCCAGGGCCAGGAAAGAGGGATATGGCCCGCGCAGAAGCATGTTGTTCATGACGCTGGCTGGTGAAGAAAAGGGTTTATTGGGATCTGAATACTATACAGACAATCCGGTTTATCCTTTAAAAAATACGGTAGCCGATCTGAATATTGATATGATAGGCCGTATTGATGAAAAACACAAGGATACGATTAATTACATTTATATTATTGGATCAGATAAACTGAGCGCTGAATTGCACAGGATCAATGAGGAGCAAAACAGGCAATTTAGCCGTTTAAAATTAGATTATACCTATAACAGTGATTCTGATCCAAACAGGTATTACTATCGTTCAGATCATTATAATTTTGCCAAACATGCTATCCCTGTTATTTTTTATTTTAACGGCACCCATGAAGATTATCACAAGGAAACAGATAAAGTGAACAAAATTAATTTTGATCTGTTGGAAAAACGGGCCAGGCTGGTGTTCTATACAGCTTGGGAGCTGGCCAATAGAAATGATCGCGTTAAATTGGACCTAAAACAACAATAAAATGGATCAATTGGAAACATTTTTAGCGGATTCAGAAAGTAAAACCTTTGATGCTGAACATCACCGGAAAATTGCATTTAACATTGCGCAATACGATAAAAAAGTAATAGATGGTAAGAAGCAATACCAGAACCTTGAATTGGCCAAAACAAGGGCAGCAGCTTTAAAGCATAAAGTGACCGAGAACCTGGAAAATTACCTTACGGATTTTGAAAGCATTTTTAAAAAGCGCGGGGGGCAGGTAATATGGGCTCAGGACGGGGAAGATGCGATGAAGGAAATAAGTAAAATATTAAAAAAAGCCAATACAAAGACGGTTGTCAAGGCCAAGTCGATGACAACTGAAGAGATTCATTTTAATGAGTCGGTGGAAAAGGAAGGAATACAAAGTATAGAAACTGATTTGGGTGAATACATTGTTCAGCTTCGCGGGGAACCACCTTATCACATAGTGACACCGGCCATGCACCTGTCTAAAGAAGATGTGGCAAAAACATTTCATGAAAAACAGAACACGCCCCTGGACTGGACACCACAGAATATTGTTACACATGTGCGCAAACTGTTACGGGAAAAATACATTCAGGCAGAAGTTGGTGTTACCGGCGGAAATTTTTTGATAGCAGATTGCGGTGCTGTTGCAGTAACTGAGAATGAAGGAAATGCACTGAATTCAGTGGCTCACCCCAAAATACACATTGCTGTAGTAGGAATCGAAAAAATAATTCCAACATTAAATGACCTGGATCTGTTCTGGTCACTCTTATCAACTCATGGTACAGGCCAGGTACTCACTGTCTATAATACGATCTTATTTGGCCCGCGTCAGGCAGGCGAAACAGATGGGCCGGAGGAAATGTATGTTGTGTTGCTGGATAATGGACGTACGGAATTATTAGCTCAAAAAGAACAAAGAAGAGCCCTTTCCTGTATTCGCTGCGGTGCCTGTCTGAACGGGTGCCCCATTTATAAGAACGTTGGTGGACATGCTTATGGTACAACCTATAGCGGCCCGATTGGTTCGGTAATTACTCCTTTCTTAAAAGGCATCGATAAATTTAAGCATTTGAGCTTCGCCTCGAGTCTTTGTGGGAAATGTACGGAGGTATGCCCGGTGAAAATAGATCTTCATCATTTGTTATTATTAAACCGTAAGGATTTTGTAGAAGAGGGCCACAAGACTAAATCAGAAGATCTGGTATGGTTTGCCTGGAAATCAGCTATGTTAAAACGCAAAGCTATGGAGCGTGGGGGTGCAAAAACAAAAAATTTCCTGTTGAAACAATTTTTTAAGAAAACATGGGGAGAACGCAGGGAACTGCCCGTAATCGCTCCTAAATCCTTCAATGAGATTTGGAAAGGAAGAATGGGAAAATAGGTGTACCGGAATATTTTTTCAGGTCAATAATAGAGCTCATTTTATTTTTTGATATATGATACCATTTGAAATTACAGATTGGGATAAAATTCCCGCAATGGAGCACAAAGGTGAACAGGGAATTGCAACCTGGAGAACCCGGCAGTATGAACGTCTTCGGGTTCGTTTAATAACCTATTCTCCCGGCTATGTTGCAGACCATTGGTGTGAGAAAGGGCATATTGTATTCTGTGTCGATGGTGAGTTTACCTCGCATTTGAAGGATGGAAGTGTGTATATACTCTCTAAGGGAATGTCCTACCAGACTACAGATGACGGGAAAAACCCGCACCTGTCAACTTCAAAATCAGGTTGTAAGCTGTTTATTGTGGATGGAGACTTTTTGAAAATAGCCTGAATACAAATGCGGGCTGAAATAAATTTCATTAATGAAAAAGTAAAATTCAGATTGACAGGAAGAAAGCAGCTAAAACAATGGATACGGGCAACCATTGAAATGGAAAAACAAGCGCTTGGAACTATTTGTTATATATTTTGCAGCGACCAGTACTTATTGGAAATAAATAAAAATTATCTGAATCATAATTATTACACGGATATTCTGACATTTGATTATTCGGAATCCCTTACAAAGAATAAAGAAAAACGTATTTGCGGTGATATGTATATTAGTATTGACAGGATAAAGGAAAATGCCGCAAGCAGAAGTATACCATTTGAAACGGAATTGAAAAGGGTAATGATACATGGAGTTTTGCACCTGATAGGATATAAAGACAAAAAGCTTTTGGATAAAAAGGAAATGAGGAGGAAAGAAAACTTATATTTGGAATCCCTATGAAAAAAGTAGTTGCAGTATTTGCTGTAGTATGTTCAGCACTTATGTATGCCCAGTCCGGAGCTAAATCTGCTGCAGCAATACAGCCTCTTTCAGGCAAGGACTCCCTGTTATGCAGAGCCTGGAAACTTGATTCCATAGAAGTATTTGGTACAATTAACAGGCCAACTGAAAAGCAGGCAGCGGATGGTGTTACCTATATGCTAGACGGAACCGCATTTTTAACCATGGAAGGAGTCGCCAAAACAGGGAAATGGAGTTTTGATAAAGCTAAAATATATGCAACCATTGAGGTGGACGATACCAAAGAGAAATTCAGATTTAAAGTAATCACGCTGACAAAAAGCAAATTGCTTTATGAATACCAGGATGCAGAACTAATCCGTACAAAATACAACTGCAAACCTCTGAAGAAATAAGTCACTTATTTTTCAATCCCTATATGCAATAATGCATCGCCTACATGTACCACAGGCTGGTTGTTTATTCCAATAATAAATCCATTGTCCGGTGCAATGAGGTTAACTTCACTTTTGTTGTAAGGATCACTGATGGTACCTAAAACCTGATCCTTTTCGAAATAGGCGCCAAATTTTTTATGGGTACGGAATAGGCCGGCCTCTGAAGCCCTCACCCATTTGTCTTTTCCGATCAGGATAGTCCTTGACTGAGGTAAATCAACAGGAGCTATCATATTCAGGTTTTTCATCAGCCGCAGACATCCTTGCAATCCTTCATTAATGGCAGTATTGTTAAAACGAAGGGATTCACCGGCTTCAAATACCAGAATAATTTTCCCGCGTTTGGATGCCTCCACTCTGAATGACCCGTCCCGGTAGGGAGAATTAATAATGAATGGAGGCGCAAACAATTTTGCAAGTTCAAGGTGTTTGGGCTCATCAAATACACACCGCAGCTGGGGGTAGTTATTAATTTTAGCACCTCCTGTATGAAAGTCAACTCCGAAATCAATCACCGGCAAAATGTTGTGCATAATATCGTGGGCCATCCTGCTCCCGAGAGATCCGTTTCTGGTTCCCGGAAAACAGCGGTTCAGGTCACGCCCTCCGGGAAGTTCACGCTGGTTGAAAATAAATGAAACAACATTGATGATAGGTATAATGATAACCGTCCCGCAAAGCAGGTTCTGTAAACTTTCATGTTTAAGTACTTCACGCAGCGTTTCAATTCCATTGGTCTCTTCCCCGTGCATACCGGCACTCAATAACAGACAGGGGCCGGCATTTACAGAACGAAAGACGTAAGCAGGTGTTTCAATCACACTTTGACTGGGCAGTTCGTACTGGCTGAAAACAACCTGTTTGTTTTCTCCGGGGGCAATTGTCGTTCCGTTGATTACCATAGCTCCTTTAAGACTTTACTGAAATTCGTTTCGTTCGACGTATTCAATCATTTTTCCTGCTATGTCCACACCAGTAGCACCTTCAATGCCCTCCAGCCCTGGTGAGGAGTTAACCTCCATGATCAGTGGTCCCCGTTTGGATTGAAGCATATCTACCCCGGCAATACCAAGGCCAAGTTTTTTGGCTGCTTTAATAGCAGTTGCTTTTTCTTCTTCTGATAATTTAATCAGCGATGCCTTTCCTCCACGGTGAAGGTTGGATCGGAATTCACCTTCTGCACCCTGTCGCTTCATCGCGCCAACTACTTGTCCGTCAACAATAAAGGCCCGGATATCTGCACCTTCCGATTCTTTAATAAACTCCTGAACAAGTATGTTGGCATCGAGGCTTAGAAAACCTTCAATGACAGATTTGGCAACCTTATGCGTTTCTGCCAGAATAACTCCAATACCTTGCGTACCTTCCAAAAGCTTTATTACTACAGGTGCTCCTCCTACCTGGTTAATAATGTTATCCAGGTCGTTAGAACTGTAAGCAAAAGCTGTTTTTGGCATTCCCAACCCTGCCCGGGCCAGCAACTGAAGACTGCGGAGTTTATCACGGGATCTCATCAGTGCCTGTGATTCCGTGGCCGAGAATATTTTCATCATTTCAAATTGACGTACAACAGCACCACCATAAAATGTAGCTGATGCTCCTATGCGCGGAATAACTGCGCCAACACCAATGACTTCTTTTCCCTGATAAAATATATGCGGACGATTTTTTTCAATGACAAGTACACATTTCATGTGGTCAAGCACCTGCATTTCATGACCATGCTTTACGCCTGCCTCAATCAAACGCTTTGTAGAATATAGATTGACGTTACGCGATAAGAGAACGATTTTCATCTGTATTTAATTTACTGAATATTTTTAAGATTTTTTTTGCCGGGATAACAAATACATTTCATTCACATCCACGATAAACCTTCTTTTTAACAGTTTCCGGCCTATTAAAACCGGATAACGCATTTGCCCTCTGTCAGTTAAAGATATTGAAGTTTTTACAATCTTAGGGCCAATTCCAAGACGGGTTTTAATAACATAACGTTTTTCCAGATCTCCAAAAGAATTTTTAATCTGCTTTTCAGTAAAATCTTCAAACCGGAACAATTGTTCATTGTATTCGGGATGAGATGGATCCAACAGCTTGAAATAAAGTATCAATTTGCCGGTTTCCTGCCGGACCTCAATTTCATGACAATGCAGGGCATTTGAATAGGCACCTGTATCAACTTTTGCGTCAATACCAAGCAGCTGTAAATCCAGAAAGGAAACTTTTTCTCTTCTTCCGATAAGGAGTTTTATTTTTTCTGCCATCCTGACGATTACTGTGAAAGCGAAAGGTAAATAAAATCCATTAAAAATGGATTGATTAGTATATTTACAATAGTTTAAAGATGTATAGAAAGTATAAAATATTTATTTTTGGATAAAATCAGAAATTTCAGTTTCCATTTATTTATTCTGCTGCTGTATAGTAGTGGTACTAACCTCATTGCTCAGAATAAGCCGGATAGTACAAAGTTGCCTTTTGTCCTTTCCAAAGAAAAACGCCTTTCCGAAGAAGACCTTAAAGACAAAAAGGAAGGGTTTTATGTTACTGGTATTCCTGATATCAGTTCAGATCCTATAAATGGTATCGGTGTGGGGGCGGAGGGCCAGTTTTTTTTAAACGGAAAAAAGAGCGATCCGTTTTTTGAGTATACACCTTTTCGTGCTGAAATGGATCTTACTGCTTTTTATACTTCACGTAAACAAGGTGAACTGAGTATGGTTCTGGAAATACCCTATGTTTTTAATACAAAATGGAGACTTCATGGAGAACTGGGTTATGAAGTAGATCCTAACCAGCTTTATTTCGGGGTTACTGAAAAATCACTGCAGCCATTAAGTTCCGGGTCCTATGATGATTACGAAAACTCACTTTCAGGAGTAAAAGCCTATTACAATACTTATCAAAGGCAGGAGGCTGTGCTTAATTTTATTTTTGAACGGTCTTTCTTCGAAGGTAAAATGCGTTTTTTCTTTGGATACGAACTTTCAAAGGCATCCTACACCACCCCCCTAAATGACAGCTCATTGCTGCGTAAGGATGCGTTGGCAGGAAGGATAGTAGGTTATGGAACCAGTCTTATACCCGTCTATCAATGCGGCCTGATATATGACACGCGTGATCTGGAAAAAGATCCAACAGAAGGTGTTTTTGCCGAACTGATTGAGGAGGCTTCTCCTATGGAATTGGGTTCACCGTTCAATTTCAATAAATTATTCTTTCATTATAAATATTTTAAGCGTTTATTCCCGGATAAGTTAAAAAAAGTTGTATTTGCCGGATGGATGGGTATTAACAATACCCAAGGGAACGCTCCTTTTTTTGAATACCAGGATGCGGAAAGTTCTGAAAAAACAATTTTGGCCCTCGGAGGACCCCAAACTTTACGTGGATATGTACAGGGTCGTTTTGCCGCAAGTGTGATCGCATTTGCCGATTTGGAATTACGCTGGAGGTTTTGGAAGGGTGATTTATTTAAACAGCACCTTGCTTTTTCTGGCGTTCCTTTTTTTGATGTTGGAGGAGTCTGGGATAGTTTTAATAGAATGTCGAATCTTGATAATCTGCGTTACTCGGAAGGTCTTGGCTTAAGGATCGGATGGAATGAAAATACAGTCCTCCGTTTTGATTATGCGGTTTCCAAAGAAGACAGGCAGTTCTTTTTTGGATTGGAGCAGCCATTTTAAGCTTAACGCGTGATCACCATTTTTTGAGTTTGTATCAGGTGGTCAGACTCCAGGCGGCAGAAATAAACTCCCTGGGGCAATTCGCTGCAATCGAAATCAATAATTTGCAATCCCTGATCTGCTGGTCCGTTATATAAAGAACAGACTTTCTTGCCTGTTACATCATAAATACTGAGAGCCACCCAACCTGACTGATCCAAAACATATTTAATACGCCCTCTTCCATTCATGGGATTGGGGTATATTTCAAATTTCAGAGGAATAACAGAGTTATTCTTTATACCGGCAGGCGCACTTTCCGCCAGCCAGATAGTCGCATTGACAATCGTTATTTCCTCCTCATCTCCAGGATCACCTGAAAAATCTTTATATAGACTTGATTTAGGATTTCCGGTTCCGTCATCTGTAGGAGAGCTGTCACCTTCAAAAGCAAATTTGCCTTTACCATAAAATCCATGTCCAAACATCACTCCGGTATTTCCAACACTGGCACTGAACACATCTCCCGTGACAGTCGGGTTTTTAGACGGATAAAGTGTAATTGTTGTGCCATTGTGCCATTCCATACCTGGCGAAGTTCCCATAGGGCCATGGATGATCGAATCAGTTGCAGAAGGATTAACAGCTTTGGATACAGGAGAAATATTCAGTGAGTCAAACACAAAACCAAAGGCTGTATCCTTAACCGGATTTTTCCGGATAAAATCATTCCATACTCTTGGTGAGTCCCATCCATTATTGGTTCTGGAAGAATTGGCATGGTCGGAAATCATAAACAAGCCGCCTCCGTTTGCCACAAAATTCATGAGAGCGGTTTTAACCCTTGCAGAAAATGGAAATTGAGGTTCGTCCACAATAAAAACCTTGTAGTTGCTCAGATCCTGAGGATGGTTTGGATTTCCATAAGTAATGGAATCAAAGGTCGGCAATGATTCGACCTCATAGCCATGTTTCACCATATCAATCGCCCAGGTGGAAGACGATCCTGTCCAATAGGTTTCTACAGTAGTACTTGTTACGGTGGATTGCGCAGGTGTTGGAAATTGCTGGGCATTTGATTTACCCCCGCCGGAAGATAGGACAGGCAAGCCACCTGTGCCAGTATAGGCTATATTATCAATATCTGCGTCAATCACCCAATCAGAATTACCGGATGATTGGCCTTCAGTGGCATCGAATAAAATTTTTACCTGGGCGGAAACACCACCAATCAGAAGAATCAGAACAAAGGAGAAAAAAGTTATTTTTTTCATGACCGGGGTAGTGTCATCTCATTTACATGGAGAAAATAAATTACTGATGCAGCTCCTTCAAAGGAGTTATTTCACAATTTTCTGAAAATAAGTTCCGCTTTCAGATGTGATAGAAACAAAGTAAATACCCGCACTTACCTTGTTAAGGTTAAGATTGATTTCATCTGTTCCTGAATAGTCATTTTCGAGAATAATTTTTCCGAGTTCATCTCTGATAATAATGATGCGCTTTTCGGAAACACCATTTACTTTAATCGTTAAAGCATCTGAAAATGGATTCGGATAGATCAGGTATTTCTGCTCAGCCTGATTGTTATCTTCTATTCCTAATGGTAAAGCTGTACATGCAGCCCCGCCTAAATCTGTGAAATTATGACAGAAACTCTGGTAATATTCATTGGTTATTGTAGCGTCGTGAATGAGAACAGAATTCTCATCATTTTTATCAGTACCGGCTCCCGTCCAGTTATAAGATCCGGTCCAGACCTGAGAGTTTGATCCCGGAGACATAGCATCAATCAGCATGGTCTTATTGTGATAAATATAAGAAGTGCTGGTTCCTGTATACACTTTCCAGTTTGCAGCTGGTAAACCCGCGACAATCGTATTATAGGCCGGATTAGGATAAGCGGTAGTGCTGACGCTATAGGAATCCATCATACCCCGTACATTAATTCCTGCCTTGTATTGGTTTACAGCCTGGGTTGCAATTGAATTATCCGTAAATGTGTAAATACCAAAAAAAAGATCTGATTTTGCTGTATTCATGGCAGCTAACAGGTGAGACACAGGATTATCCATTGGACTGAAATAAACATCTACAGTCGTACCATTTACATTGTAAGAAGTAACAGCGGAAGCAGTTTTACTTGTACTCCATTTTTCATTTGCTGTGGTAGGGGTTGCTCCGGTACCGCCCCACATCTGATTGAATTCAGTCGTGTAATCTTTTGCCATAGGCTGACTTTGAAAAGCTACCATATTATTGTAGCAGGTATTGCTCTGTCCCTGACCCCAGTCGTTGGTACCGGTAAGAACCCAGCAATCCGTCGCAGTGGCAGAATTAGCATCAATAATCATGAATTTATTGTGCATAATATAACCAGTCATAACCGGGCTGTTTAAGGTGCTGATACCGGCTACAAAATTGGCCCATCCGGTATTTGCCTGAGTCCCGTCACCAATCCATCTGACCACAACCCCTCTGGCATGCGCATTGTTACATGCTGTAGAAATAACGTTCAACTCAGTCCCGGCAGTAAAATCATACTGAGCCACATCCACCGATAACTTGGCTTTGTTAATGAAGGCCGCTATTGTGTCCGGAAAAGTACTGGGTAAATAGTTAGCCTTAACACCGGTAGAAACACCTGTGTTTACAGCCTGATTAAAATAGGCTCTGATTTTAGGGTTCTGGGCAGTTCCAAAAAAACAGAATACGATTGACACGGCAAGGAAAAGTAATTTCTTTTTCATCTCTTTCACATTTTTTAAAATTGGGTTAATCTGATCCGGGAGCGGTTTCAAACCAAGGGATTGGTTCTCTAAGATGCTCACTCCCAAGTAATGAAGTTAAATATTAATTCCTGTATTTCAAAATAATAGTGGAAGTTTTTGCACGCTCAAATCCCGACTCTGATATACTGAAACTTGCCAGGTTTACAAAAGTAAAGCTGGTTAGAATCAGTTAAAACCGCCTTAGGCGGATTCATAAGCACAATAAAACAGAAACAAGATGCGAATAATGCCTGCGGTTGGCGTTTTCGATTTTCGAAAACCTAACTTGGGTTAGTATAATTTGCTAATTTTAATAACCCTGATGGATAGTGTAAATTCCTTTTCTGAACGACCTGCTTACGATTTTATAATAATAGGCCAGGGCTTGGCTGGCACAGTCCTTACTCATACACTTCTTGAACGAGGCAAAAGAGTTCTGGTAATAGACGAGGGAAATGTTTCCTCCTGTTCAAAAGTGGCTGCCGGATTATTCAATCCCATAGTTTTCAAGCGTCTGACCAAGAGCTGGATGATAGACGAACTAAGTCCTGTAGCTGAAAATTTTTACGGAGGGCTGGAACAGAAGCTTGGCAGTAGATTATTTTCCCCAAGGGAACTCGTTAAATTATTCACGGGGGACAACGAAAAACAATTCTGGATCAAAAAAGCCAAAGAAGAAGGGTTAAAAAACTATTTATCCGGAACAATTGAAAAAAACAATTTTCCGGAAGCAATAAAAAACTCAGCAGGGGCCGGAAAAGTTAAAAATGCCGGACAAGTGGACGTTAAAAAAATGCTTGATCTGTCCCGTGACTTTTTC
Organism: Bacteroidota bacterium; assembly: GCA_013286805.1. Lineage (GTDB taxonomy): Bacteria > Bacteroidota > Bacteroidia > JABDFU01 > JABDFU01 > JABDFU01. The sequence goes on from JABDEY010000005.1 coordinate 27,191, forward strand.
AAAGAGCAGGGTATACTTTTGGAAGAAAGATGTTCTTATACAGATATTATAGTGAAATCAGATTCAATTGTTTATAAAAACAATCACGCAAAAAAAATAATTTTCTGTGAAGGCTACCAGACAACTGAAAACCCTTGGTTCAATTGGCTGCCTTTCAAACTGACAAAAGGAGAAATTATAACCATCAAATTGGAGACAGCCGGATTCAATATCAACTCCCTTTCCGGATCACTTTCTTCCGGTTGGCTAAGTGAAAATTCAGTCCTTATAAAGGGCATTTTCATTGCACCCGTGGGGGACAACACGTATAAGGTGGGAGCGACTCATAACTGGGAGGAGCTGAACGAAACTCCATCAGAGAAAGGCAGGCAGGAATTAATACGAAATTTAGACCAGGTGCTGAATGTTCCTTATAAAATAATAGCTCAGGAAGCCGGTATACGGCCTGCTGTTCAGGATCGTCGTCCTTTGATTGGTTTTCACGCGGAGCACCATAACCTGCTTGTATTCAATGGAATGGGTACAAAGGGCGTAATGCTTGCTCCCTATTTTGCAGCTCATTTTGCAGGAGTTTTACAAGGGAAAGAAATCCTCAGTAAAGAAGTCGATATTTTAAGATACTGGCCTAAGAGTGTAGTTGGAACAGGGAATTAATTTTTTTATGGAAATTTGATTCATATTGCATCTTCTATTCGAATTAAGCGGGAAGGAATACTCCGGCATAGAAAAACCAATTGAAACAATCGAAATATATACGGATGAATCCTAAAAAATATTTTTTTCTTAGCCTCCTCCTTTTGGTAATTACCTCTGCCTCCATCAGCATGTTCAGCTTCAAAACGAAAGATGAACCGGTAATGCTTAGTTTTCCTAAAGGAAGTACCTACGAAAAGGAATGGAAAAAGACAGATTCCCTTGTTAAACTGGGCCTTACGGTATCAGCTCTGGATGTCGTGGATGCTATTTATAAAAAGGGAAAAACAGATGCAAATGCTGCCCAATTGGTTAAGTCAATTATGTACCGTCTTCGCCTGAAGCAGCAGGTACAGGAAAATGCGAATTTCAATGCCATAGCTGACCTGAACGAGGAAATAAAAAAGTCTTCCTTCCCTCTTACTCCGATTCTGCATTCTATTCTGGCCGAACTGTATCAGCAGTATTATACTCAAAACCGTTGGAAATTCAGCCAGCGTACACAGGTCGTAAGTGTTAATCAGGAGGATATCTCCACCTGGGATTTAAAAATGCTCTTCGATCAGATTATCAAACACCACCTGCAGGCTTTAATAAATAGTGACAGCCTTCGACGCACTCCTTTGAATATGTATGATGCCATTCTTGAGGGAGCGACAATGGACTCCCGTAAGCTTAGACCTGCATTGTATGATTTTATCGCACACCGTGCCCTTGATTTTTTAATGAATGATGAGCCTGACGTGATACGGCCTGCTTATAAATTTGAATTAACCTCAGCAGATTATTTTAAGCCTTCCTCGGAGTTTTCTAAACTCAGCATCAGCACCCGGGACACATTGAGTACCAAGTATTATGCTACCCGCATTTTGCAGGACCTGCTCGCCTTTCATTCCGGAGATACGGATCCATCGGCTCTTATTGATGCCGACCTCAAACGCTTGAATTTTGTAAAAAACCATTCCGCTACAGGCATGAACGATAGCCTCTATTTGCAGGCCCTGCTTTTACTTGAACAACAATTTATCAACTATCCTTCGTCGGCAGAAGTGAGTTTAACAATTGCGCAGGTATATGCAGAAAAAGCAAAAAAATACGATCCCCGCAGGCAAGAGGACACTGAACCTGAGCGTACGGATAAGTGGCTGAATAAAAAAGCGCTTGAAAAATGTGAACTGGCCCTCAGGGGATTTCCGCAATCTTTTGGTGCCAGGCAATGTCAGAATCTTGAAGTCACCATAAAAGCTAAAAGCATGTCCTTCACACTCGAAAAGGTAAACCTCGTTCATAAACCTTTCCGCGCATATTTGTCATACAAAAATATAAAAAAACTCTATGCCAGAGTAGTTTCTGCGGATTTCGAAAAGGTTAATAGTAATCACAATTACTATGGGGGAGCGAATTCCAAAGAGCTGATAAAGGAATACTTAAATAATCAGGCGTTAAAAGAGTGGAGTATGGATGTACCTGATGATGGAGATTATCAAACCCATTACCTCGAATTTAAAATACCTGAACTCAACCCTGGATATTACATCGTCCTTTTAAGTGCTGACCCCGGATTTGAAATGACAGATAACGGCATTGCATACGATTTTACCTGGGTGTCTGATTTGAGTTTTATTAACCGCCGTCTGGGCGATGGAGGCTTTGAATTTCATGTCATCAACCGGGAAACAGGTACTCCGGTGAAAGGAGCAACTGCAAACTTGTGGTATAACAGGTACAACGCATCTTCCCGTAAATACGAATCTGTAAAATCTGCCACTTATACTACCGATGAACAAGGCTATTTTATGGCATCAGCGGATGCAAACTATGCAGATTTTGAAGTGGAACTGATTAAGGATAAGGATCATTGCCGGACAGAGAGTGGTCTGTATATGTATCGTCAAACCTCAGCTGAAGCTGCAATGTCACCACATACTACCCTATTTACAGACAGGGCTATATACAGGCCCGGGCAAACCATTTACTTCAAAGGCATCCTGATCAATACGAATGGAAAACGAAATGAAATTTTGGCCGGCCATTCAGTAACAGTGACATTTAAAGATGTCAACGCTCAGAAAATTTCATCACTTGATCTTACCACCAATGAATATGGCTCTTATAGTGGAACATTTACGGCTCCCAATGGTTCTCTTAATGGGCAGATGATTATTGGAGACACATATGGATCAGTAACGATAGCAGTAGAGGATTATAAACGCCCTGAATTTGAAGTCAGGTTTTCCCCTCTGAAGGGTAGTTTTCGCCTGAATGATTCTATTCGCATTCAGGGAACAGCCAAAGCTTACTCAGGATCCAATGTGGAAGGAGCACAGGTAAAATACCGGGTTCTGCGCAAAGCATCTTTCCCGTATTGGTGGTGGTCATGCAGAGGAACTAATCCCAGTTCCCCTCAGATGGAAATTGCCAATGGGGTAACAATGACCAACGATACAGGGGGATATATAATTAAATTCAAAGCCATTCCGGATAGAAGCATTCAGCAGGCTTCTTCCCCTACATTTACATATACCATTTCTGCAGATATAACCGATATAAACGGAGAAACACACAGTTCAGAAACCAATGTTTCCTTGTCTGAGCGATCCCTTAATCTTAGCGTTGCTATTCCGGCCGAAATAAACAGAGAAAAGGAGAAACAATTTGTAATCACGACTACCAATACGGACAATGTAGTTGAAGCTGCCGCCGGAAGAATTGAAATTTATAAGCTTATTCAACCGGATAAGGTTTTCAGGAGCAGAGAATGGGAGAAACCCGATCGTTTTATAATGAGAAAAGAGGAATACTATTCTGCGTTTCCTGCCGATGTCTACGCGGATGAAAATAACATGCTCAAATGGGAAAAGGGAGAAAAGGTGCTGGAGGGTACTTTTGATACGGATAGTAATAAAGCAGAGAAGGACGTTTCTAAAAAGGATAATTTTTCGAATAGATTTTCCAACAAATTGGTTATAGATAACCTGAATACCTGGAAACCGGGAACCTATCTGTTGGAAGCACATGCCCTGGATAAATCCGGGCAGGATGTAAAAGACATCCGGTATTTTACTTTATACGCTGAAAAGACAACTGATCTGCCTGTGAATAGCCCGGACTGGTTTACAATGATAAAAAGTGAAGCCCAACCCGGAGAAAAAGCTTCCTTTTGTATAGGTTCCGGAGAAAGTGATGTAAAAGTTCTTTATGAATTGGAAGAACAAAACAGAATTACAAGGCAGGAATGGATCACGCTCAGCCATGAACAGAAGCGTATAGAAATTCCAATCGAAGAGAAATACAGGGGCAACATTGCGTTGCATTGCACCTTTGTAAAAAATAATCGGGAATATACGCACAGTTCAGTGATTACTGTTCCCTGGACCAATAAGGAACTGGCCATCAGCTTCGAAACGTTCCGGGATAAATTGCAGCCCGGACAAAAGGAAGAATGGAAAATTAAAATCAAAGATAAAAGGGGTGACAAACTCATGGCGGAAATGATGGCCACACTATATGATGCTTCCCTCGATGCTTTCCGTGCCAATAACTGGTATTTTGATATTTATACAAGCTATTATGCTACACTTCCTTGGGAAAGTTCCCTCGCGTTTGGGATACGCGGTTCTCAACTTTATTCCGACAACCGGAATACTGCCCGGAAAGGGTCCTCCCCTTCCCGAACATACGACCAGTTAAACTGGTTCGGGTATAATCAGTACAATCAGTATCATACCAGATATGGAATAACAGCTTCTGTGCCAGCTAAAAAGGCATTTGCCGGAGCTTCCCCGGCAATGGATGAAACCACCGCCACTCTTGAAACTGTAAATGGTAATACGTCTACCGCTCTGCCGGCTGCTGCAGGAGTTTATAAACCTGATAACGGAGGGAAGAATAACGATGAGCCAAATGAAAGTAAGGACAAGCGATCCGACCCTAACCAAGGTCTAACGGAAATAAAGGCCAGGGCTAACTTCAATGAAACTGCATTCTTCTACCCCCGGCTTCAAACAGATGAACAAGGCAACATCATTCTGAAATTCACCATCCCGGAAGCTCTTACCCGTTGGAAAATGATGGGACTTGCTTATACCAAAGACCTTAAATATGGGCTAATAACTAAAGAATTGGTTACTCAGAAGGAATTAATGATTACACCTAACGCTCCCCGTTTTCTCAGGGAAAATGATAGAATTGAATTCACGGCCAAGGTGACGAATCTTAGTTCAGCCGACCTCTCCGGTACCGCACAACTATTTCTATACGATGCCATTACAATGAAAGAAATGAATCCCGCCTTAGTAAGCTCATTTACTGTAAAAAAGGGGTTAAGCGCACCTTTGAAATGGGACCTCGAAATCCCCGAAGGAATAGGCGCCATCACCTATAAAGTAGTTGCCAAAGCGGGTAATTATAGTGATGGGGAGGAAATGATCCTCCCTGTATTATCAAACCGCATGCTTGTTACGGAATCCATACCTCTGTACGTGGGCAGCAAGCAAACCAAAACCTTCCAATTTGAAAAATTCATCAGCCAGAATGCTGGCTCAGCTACCCTAAGAAATCACAAACTGACGCTTGAATTTTCAGCTAACCCTGCCTGGTATGCAATACAGGCACTCCCCTACCTGATGGAGTATCCTTATGATTGTGCTGAACAAACATTCTCCCGGTTCTATGCCAACAGCATAGCCTCCTTTATTGCAAACTCTTCTCCTAAGATAAAGGCTGTATTCGATTCCTGGCAGTCGCAAAATCCGGAAGCCTTGCTTTCTAATCTTGAAAAAAACCAGGAATTAAAATCTTTGGTTTTAGAAGAAACACCCTGGGTGGCGGAAGCAAAAAACGAAACAGAACGTAAAAATCGTGTAGCCCTTTTATTCAATCTCAATCACATGTCAAATGAACTTGAACATGCTCTGGGGAAGCTGCAAAAGATGCAATTATCAAATGGGGGATGGCCCTGGTTTGAGGGTATGCCCGATGACCGTTACATCACACAACATATCATTACAGGAATGGGGCACCTGGATCACCTCGGGGTGAAAAAAATGCAGGCTGACCCCAGGACCTGGAATATGGTAAAAAGCGGAATAAATTATTCAGACGAGCGCATCCGGGAAGATTATGATTGGATAATGCAGCACGAAAAAAATCCGGAAGAAGATCACATGAATTATGAGCAAATCCAATACCTCTATGCACGCAGTTATTTTCCTATTCCGGTCTCTTCCCGCAACCAAAAAAGCTTTGATTATTTCAAGAGGCAGGCACACAAATACTGGATGAACAAAGGCCGTTATATGCAAGGAATGATCGCCCTGGCTTTAAATCGATGTGATGATAACACGACCCCGGCTCAAATCCTTAAGTCTTTAAAAGAGAATTCCATTACCAGCGAAGAAATGGGTATGTACTGGAAAGAGAATTACGATGGATTCTGTTGGTGGGAAGCACCTGTTGAATCACAGGCTCTTATGGTGGAAGTCTTTGATGAGGTCGGGCATGATAAGAAGGCCGTTGACGATTTAAAAGTCTGGCTCCTTAAAAGTAAACAAACCCAAAACTGGTCCAATACCAAAGCGACTACGGAGGCTTGCTATGCCTTGCTCTTACGGGGCGCAGATTTACTTTCCACAGAGTCACAGGTAGAAATAAAAATGGGTAATGTAATCGTGTATACTAAAGGTCCGGAAACGAGCTCAGGGAAAATAACCAGGCCGGAAGCCGGAACTGGTTACTTCAAAACTTCCTGGACAGGTACCGAAATCAAACCTGAAATGGGAAATATTACTGTAAGTAAAAAAGACCAAGGCATAAGTTGGGGGGCACTTTACTGGCAATATTTTGAACAATTGGACAAAATAACCCGGTCCAAAACACCTGTTCAGCTGGTAAAAAAACTATTCCTGGAACGGAACACGGATGCTGGACCGGTGCTCAGCCTCATTGACACAAAAACAGCTCTCCATCCTGGCGACAAAATTAAAGTAAGGATAGAGCTTAGAGTTGACCGGGACATGCAATATGTTCATATGAAAGATATGCGCGCCTCTGGTTTAGAACCTGTAAATGTCCTATCCCGCTACAAATGGCAGGACGGATTGGGTTATTACGAAAGTACCCGGGATGCATCAACTAATTTTTTCATTGCCAGGCTCCCCAAAGGAAGTTATATCTTTGAGTATCCTTTGCGTGTCACACACAACGGAGATTTCTCAAATGGGATAACCAGCATTGAATGTATGTATGCTCCGGAATTTGCAAGTCACTCTGAAGGAATAAGAATTAAAGTAGGAAATTAAAATACAGTTCCCGGACAAATTTTGCCCATGGCAAAAACCACGCTCGACATAAAATATGAATACGACTTTATCCTTATTGGCATTTCCTGCCACGAAAAGGAGTATCGTTTGAGTTGGGCACTCAATCAAAGCCTTCACTTTGAGCTGGAAAGAAGGAAGGACATGCAGATCGAATTGAAAAAGCAATCAGAACCACTCTCTTATCCTTTTTTTGAATACGATGATGTAGAAAACTACCGTAAATATTATTTGATTTCGAACAAGTGTACAGGAGGAATGTTGCTGCCTGAACAAAAGCAGGCAGATTTTTTGTTAATGATTAAGGGGACCATCCGCCCCCCGGAAAAAATAAGTATTATTAAGGCAATAAAAGAGATTCAACTTGTGCTCACTGCATTTGAAATAAATCCGGAACAGTTGAAATCCAGGGAAAATTTGCTATTCTGAACCGTACAAATCTTCCATTTATTTAAGCTCCTAAGTTAAAGGTAAGCCGGATAGCAAAAGTGCGGGGTGGCTCTATCTTCAAGGGGCGCAGGGAATATTCTAAATTGGTCAGATTATTTACCACGAAAGCAGCCTTGCATCTTTTTGTAACATCCATTCCTATTCTTGCATCAAATACATTTATACCGGAATTATGAGCTTCCCGGTATTGCTGGATCCCAAAAATATCATTGACGGTGGGAGAATAAAATAAAGCATCGATGTTCTGCATATAACTGTAATAACGCCAGTCCCCTCCGATGAAATATTTTTTATAAGTGAGTTGAAGATCAATTTTTGCGATGTGCTGGAAGCGGTATTTCAGTATGTTATTTGCGGTGTTAGTGCTGTTTGATGCATAGGACATCTTATTACCTGCACTGTCTTTGGCATATACATAGTTAGGATTCATGGCCTGTGGAAGGGTATAGGTATAATCAGCCAATACGTCAATCGTCAGATTTCTGCTTATTTTTCCTTCGCCAGGCAGGGATACCTCTATTCCCCGGACTTCCGTAGCTCCTGTATTGAGGTATTCGAAACCGTTAACAGGGTTTGGAGGTACCCAGGGAAATGGCTGGTTGTGCCCCCAGCAGCCATACGTTATCTCAATCGTATTCTGATACTCCTGCCAGAATGCAGCTACATCCAGAAAGCCGGTAAAATTATTTATTTTGAATCCCTGCTTCATTCCAATTTCGGCATTCCAGCTTGATTCGGGGTTTAAATTTGGGTTTGCAAAAACCGGAAAGCCCCCGATATTGGTTTCTATGTATTTTTCAGTAATACTTGGATAACGGTATCCTTGCCCGAAAGAAGCCCGTAAAAAGCTGGCCTGAGCCAGCTGATAATTCAGTCCGGTTCGGAAAATAGGCTTGGTTACAATCTTCTGATCATTCATGATGAATGTTTCTTCCCTGAATCCAAGAGAAGTATTCAGTTTCTTCCACAATTTTTTATCGGCCTGAACATACCCTGCATAATTCTGAAGATGGTTTTTGGGTAAAATACCGCTAACGGGAATTCCAGACCAGGCATAAGTTTGACTCATGCTAATCCCTCCTGTAAGGTTGATACCATTGTCCAATGTTTTGGTTAACTGGTATTCGCTGTAGATGACATAAGAATGGTTAAAAGTAGTAGTGTTGCCATTGTAGCCATAATCATTCTGAGAATAAAAATAACGGGTCCGGAAACTCTGATTCCAACCGGTTTTGGAATAGTAATTGACAAAAGGATCCACATAAAAAATCTGTTGTTTCTGCAGTGTCATGGTATTTGGAAATGACCTGTAAATGTTGGAACCAGAAGAATCCCAGACAAGAGAGACATTATTCGAGGTGTACATAAAATTTCCGTTTATCCCATAATTCAGATTGGGATTAGATAAGGGCCGGTAGCGCAGATTCAAATTCACCCTTCCCGTCTGTTCGCCTACCTGATTATCATTTACAAGTGTATCTGTACGGGTAGTTTTGGGCGGCGGTTGAGGACCGATATAACCATGATCATAAATCCCCATACCTCCAATCACCAGATCCAGTTGTCCTATTTTTTCAGAGTGCATAAAACTGGTACTCGAAAAATTAGCTATGCCGGGCCACCATTTTGTGTTCTCTCCGCTGGGAATATCATACTCCCCGGTAGAGACGGAAAACTTAGTGATGGCTTCATCCTTGGCATAAGCAGTACGCACATTAATACTTCCGCTTAAAGCAGAGGATCCATAGGTGACAGAAGAAGCGCCCTTTATTACTTCAACCTGCTCTACATTTTCAAGAGGAATAAAATTCCACTCCAGTCTGCCTCCATCTCCCCCTAACGCAGGTAATCCATCAATTAAAATAGCAACCCGGCTCCCAACGCCAAAATTAAAACCGCTTCCCCCGCGAATCTGCGGTTCGCCATCTAAAATATTTAAGCCGGGCACCTGGTTCAATACACCTTTGATATTGGTAGAATTTTTGTTTTCGATCAGCTTGGGCTTGATAACTTCCATGGAAACGGTAATTTCATCCAGCTTCTGCTCATATTTACCGGCAGAAATAACCATAGTCTGCAATTGAGTGGCAGAAGATTGCAGGAGAAAATTATGCACCGACACTTTGGAAGAATCAAAGAAAACAGCAAAGGTGTCAGCCTGCATACCAATTGAGGTACAAATTATAGTATGCACACCATGACTTAAACGCAATTGGTAATTTCCATCCAAATCAGTAGCTGTGCCATGTGATTTATCCTTTAGGTCGAAAACAGTTGCCCCAATCACGGCCTCTTTATTAGAAGCATCTGTTACAGTTCCTTTGAGCGAAGCCAGGCTCTGGGCTTGGTAGGACACGGAAGAGAAAATAAAAAACAGAAAAGGTAAAAAAAGTATTTTTTTTAACCCCATACTTATTATTAATTTACCAGCATAAGTATAATTTAAGCGATCACTGTTTCTGAATAACAACCTTACCGCTTTGAATAGCTTTGCTCTTTTCATCTGTCAGAGAATACATGTACATTCCATCGGGAAACGAATGTAAATCAATAACAGAAGAAGCGTTTTCAATTTTTGACTCCTCTAATTTTCGGCCTGTGATATCATATAAAATAAATACCGCCTCTGAATTCAATACGTTTTGAATTTCCAGATGATCAACTGCGGGATTAGGGCCCAGTTTAAAATGAGGAACTTCCTGTTCTTTTACTGAATTTGCAGGATTGAAAACCAAACCGAGGTCATCAACATAAATAGTACTCCCGTCCACCGAAGTAGAAGAACCATTGCTTGAACAAACTAACCAGAGGGAAAGTGTCACAGGACTTGAAGACCTGTAAACCAAAGGAGCAGAAAACCGTTTATACGCGCTAACTGCCGTCGTAGGTGTACTAAAGTTGGCAACAGCGATGGTGTCTGCATTATTCGTTCCTCCAAACAAAACAAAGGTGGCAAAGCCATTATCTACTTTTTGAGGTGCATACTGGTACCATCCAATCATGCTATCAGGTCTCAGGGTGTAAGGAAGTCCACCTGTAATACTTCCTGTTGCAGAGGTCGGGATAGTACCGGTGGTGATTATACCGGGAGCCAGATTGCTGGCAATGGTTAAAGTGGTTAATTGGCAGGCAGCTAATCCACTGTGTATATGCGCGGCAGCGGTAACTTCTATACAACCGACTGAACCCAGTATCGCACTTTGGTTATTGGCGCAGTTCCAGCCGGTGGGATAATAATAAGTGGTGAGAATATCAACACCTGAAGACCAGTTTTCAAAGCCCGCATTAGGTGTTGCCGGATTAGTCTGGGCAAGGAATCCTGCAGCAGAAATTGAAAAAATTGAAATGAGCGAGTAGATTTTTTTCATGGGTAGAATTTTTTCATTCGTTAATTCTTTTTCAGTTTAATCCGCCTGATTGCCAAACCAAAATAAAGCGGAACTCAACACAAGTAATATGTCCAACCAAATATATAACATAAACCTGCAAAAAGCTAATTCCGTGATCCCTGTTTACTGAAACTAACCATGGTTATCGGATTGGCATATTTTATCTAATTTTACCCCATGAACATAAAAACAAAAATTGTGGCCACCATGGGCCCGGCATCCACCCCACCGGATGTATTGGAAGCAATGATTTTGGCTGGAGTCAATATCTGCCGGATTAATTTTTCACATGGCTCCTATGAAGATGCGAAAATGACCATCAATACCATTCGTTCATTGAATGAAAAGCTAAAAGCGAATGTGGCCATACTGGCCGATTTGCAGGGGCCTAAATTACGTATCGGTGAGGTAGAGAATAATGAAGTTGAACTACTCGCCGGCAATGAAATAACCATTACTACAACAAAATGTACAGGTAACGCTAAGATTATATATATCACCTATGCCCAGTTCCCAAAAGATGTGGCAGTTGGAGATAGCGTTCTGATTGATGATGGCAAAATACTGCTTCGCGTGCTGGCTACCAATCGAAAAGATGAAGTAAAAGCAGAAATAATTTTTGGTGGAATACTTTCTTCCAAAAAAGGGGTAAATCTGCCAAATACAAAAATTTCCCTCCCCTGTTTAAGTGAAAAAGATTTGATGGATTTAAATTTTGCGCTTGACAATGAAGTGGAATGGATAGGACTTTCTTTTGTGCGAAGTGTGACCGACATAGTGGATTTAAAAGAAATTATTAAGGGCAGGAATAAGCGCGCCAGAGTTATTGCAAAAATTGAAAAGCCGGAAGCAATTCTGGAAATAGATAATATCATAGATATGACAGATGGAATTATGGTAGCCCGGGGTGATCTGGGTGTTGAACTGCCAATGGAGCAGGTTCCCATGATTCAGAAAATGTTAGTGAATAAATGCATCAAGGCTTCTAAGCCTGTAATTATTGCTACTCAAATGATGGAGAGCATGATTACCAGTTTCTCCCCTACTCGCGCGGAAGTAAATGATGTGGCAAATGCAGTGATGGATGGTGCAGATGCAGTTATGTTAAGTGCAGAGACTTCCGTGGGGAAATACCCTGTAAAGGTGATTGAGAACATGAAAAAGATTATAGCAGAAGTGGAGAAAATGGGAAACATCTATTACAGGGAGCATCCTCCCGTTTTAAAGACTCAAACATTTGTTTCAGATTCCATTTGTTTTAACGCCTGTCTTGTCGCAAAACAAGCAGGTGCAAGTGCTATTGTTTCCATGACCAATTCCGGCTATACTGCATTCAAAATTTCCAGCCACCGTCCTATTGCAAACATTTATATTTTTACTGACAATCGTTCATTGTTAACTTCTTTAAGTCTTGTCTGGGGCGTAAAGGGGTTTTATTACAACCGATATGAAAGCACTGATCAGACTATTTCAGAAATTAATGACTTCCTGAAATATGGCGAGTTTGTTAAAAGCGACGACCTTGTAATTAATATTGCCAGTATTCCCATGCATGAGCGTGGCAGGACGAATATGCTGAAGCTGAGTTATATTAGTTAATACCTACCAGTCTGAATATCAGTACATTTATGGCTTTCAGAAGCCGAAACTATAGGCTCTATTTTGCGGGTCAGTCCATTTCCTTAATAGGAACCTGGATGCAGCGAACAGCTGTATATTGGCTGATCTATATCCAGACCCACTCTACATTTATGCTTGGTGTAGCTGTGTTTGCAGCACAATTTCCTTCCTTTTTATTTTCTCTTTTAGGTGGAGTAGTTTCTGACAGGTATAATCGTTACAGGGTGTTGATTTTTACCCAGGTAGCTTCTTTAGTTCAGGCCGCCTTGCTGACCATATTGGTTTTATTTACGCATTATACAGTTTGGGAAATACTTACGCTGAGTGTTCTTTTAGGTCTTATCAATGCATTTGATGTTCCTGCCCGTCAGGCTATGGTTTATGATATGGTAGATCAAAAGGAAGACCTGGCAAATGCGATTGCGCTTAATTCTTCCATGGTAAATCTGGCAAGGCTTATTGGTCCGGCTATATCAGGACTTGTTTTAGAAAAATTTGGAGCCGGTTTTTGTTTTCTGCTAAATACCGGAAGTTTCCTGGCGGTGATAATATCCTTGCTTTTGATGAGACTCCCTGAGTATATTCCAGCTTTACATGTAAAGAAAGTAATGGGAGAACTTAAAGAAGGATTGGTTTATTTAAAGCATACACCTTCCATTGCTTTTGTAATTTTATTACTTGCCTGCATGAGCTTATTTGTGTTGCCTTATATTACATTACTTCCGGTTTATGCCAAGGTTATATTTTCAGGTAATGCTTCCACATTTGGTTACCTGAATAGCTTTATTGGATTGGGGGCAATTATTGGAACCATTTTTCTTGCTTCAATAAAGCCGGGCGTAGATTTGAAGAAAGTTTTATTCATCAATACACTTATTTTTGGTTCAGGACTGATTCTGTTTTCTCACATGACTTATTTACCCTTGGCTTTGTTCTTTTCAGTTTTGACTGGTTATGGAATGATGTCTCAGGTGACCATCAGTAATACAATTATTCAGACTACTGTTTCACAGGAGATGAGAGGAAGGGTTATTAGTTACTTTGCCATGGCATTTTTCGGGATGCAGCCATTGGGTGGTTTATTGATAGGAGCCGCCTCTCATTACATAGGTACCCCTAATACAATTTTGGCGGAGGGAATTATGGCGCTTTTGATTACTCTGTTATTTGTCTATTTCCTGAAACGCAGACAGTTTAGGAAGGTTGATTAGTTTGTAAAGTTTCCTGTTTTTTTAGGCTCTTGCAGTAATCAATTGAATGCCAATTTACTTAGGTAAGTTTAGTTTACCCAAATACTTCTTAAATGGCTATGCTTACGGAGTAATTAAAAGAATGAATCCGGAATTGGCATATTTAGCCTTGGTTGTTTCCTTTTTGTCTTTCAATAATTGCGCATCATATTTCCGCTCTTGATCTCATATTAGTTTATTCATCTTCTATATTCCCAACATGTTTCACGTGGAACATTAAGTCAATAGGATTCACATTTTTCTAAGATCTGATTACAATTTTTTAGTAATTGTACCTGTTTATTTGATGTATAAATAGAAAATAAAACATACTTCAATACAACACTGACGCTTAGTACAGCCTGTTTTAAAAGTGGGTATTTGTCCATTTGCGGAACGGAATTTTTAATGTTACAACACTGGGGAATAAAGCAGAGGAGCATTAAAGGATGGCTTAAGGGCAATTATGCTGCGAAGCAGGGCAATCACTTTGTGGCTGAATATGCCAGTTTGTGTGAAGGAGTGTAGCGGTGGACTCTGCTTTTTCCTAGCATTAAAAATATAACCTGTTCCACGTGAAACCTTTTGTATTAACAAATCCTAATAGATACCTTCGCAGCCATGGAAACACTCAGCCATTGTCCAATATGCAACTCTACTGATTTTGATCAATTTTTGACTTGCACAGATTACACTGTAAGCCACAAAGAATTCTCCATCGACCAATGCCGATCCTGCGGATTCAGGTTTACAAATCCGAGGCCATCAGCCAATGAATTAGGCAGCTATTATAAAGCAGAAGAGTATATCTCTCATTCTGACTCTAAAAAGGGCTTAGTAAACCGTTTGTATCATCTTGTAAGGAGATACACACTTATCAAGAAACTGCAGTTAATAGTTCGTTTAGCAGGTGTAAAATTATCCGCAAGCAAGCAAAAACAGCTATTGGATATTGGCTGTGGAACCGGAGCATTTCTTGATATTTGTAAAAGAGCTGGTTTTACTTGTAAGGGAATAGAGCCCGATGGTGACGCCAGGGAACACTCTATTAAAACCTATGACCTTGATGTTAAAGACGAACCCGAACTTGACAACCTTCCTAAAGCCTCATTTGAGATAATTACCTTATGGCATGTACTGGAGCATGTACCACTTTTGAATGATAGAATCCTGCAAATAAAACAGCTTATGAATCAATCAGGACGTGTAATTGTAGCTGTTCCAAATTGTTCATCATTTGACGCAAAACACTATAATAAATACTGGGCTGCTTATGATCTTCCAAGGCACCTTTATCACTTTACTCCAAAGGACATCATTTCTATTTTTGAAAAGAATGAAATGAAAGTTGAACAAATACTTCCCATGCGTTTCGATTCCTTTTACGTTTCCATGTTAAGTGAGAAATACAAGACCGGAAGAACAAATTATTTAAAGGCATTAATAATTGGGTTAATTTCTAATGTTTCAGCCATTAAAACAGGAAGAGAATTTTCCAGCCAGATCTATGTCATAAAAAAGAACTGAATTCAATATGTTTCACGTGGAACAGTCCTAAATATTGATAACATTTTATTTAAATAACTATAAATGAGATTGTTATAAAAAAAGCAGACGAGAGGGCGAACAACTTGTGGTTGTTTGAGCCAGACTGTGGGCTGCAAATCGGCTGGCTCGTGGGTTAGCGGCTCAGAGTCTGAGCCCCGATTTATTAGCAGCGATGAACGATGCTTTTTTTATTGGCAGCGATGAACTCTGCTTTTTTTTAAGTAGAAAAGCCCAATTACCGATGTATTCGGTTAACCACACTATGAAGCTCAATATCTAACCCTCGTAAAGTAATTTTTATAAATTTGCAACCGGATTGTTTAATCAATCTACTTATGCCAACAAAAGAAAACTGCATTCTTGTTCCAACCGACTTTCACGAACAATCATTAATTGCATTAAGCCAAAGTTATAATCTTGCCCGCTTTACGCATTCCCAATTGTATTTGATGCATGTATATGAAAAAGGGGAGGATAAAAAAGAAGCGGAAGAAAAACTAAAAAAACTGGCAGAGGAGACCCAGTTAAAAACAAGCATTGTTGTTAAGACAATTTTAGAAGAGGGAAATCCTTTTGTAGAGGTAAATAAAACAATAGAGCGGCTGATGCCGATTTTAGTATTTATTGGGGTGAGTTCAAAAATTTCCGCAAAGGAAATTTTGGGGCAAAACTCATTTCGTATGGTGCGTGAATCCACTGCTCCCGTTATTACCATCCGCGGCAAATTACACAAAGACGGTTGTAAACTTATCTTACTTCCGCTCGACCTTACCAAGGAAACCAGAGAAAAAGTCGGGAAAGCGATTGAGTTCGCAAAATATTTTGATTCAAAGATTCAGGTATTGTCTGTGCTTGACAAGGGTCAGGAGGTGTATGAAAATAAATTATTGGCGTATTCCAATCAGGTGAAACGTTTTATTCAGGAAAAAGGAATTGTTTGCGGAAACAAAACAATTCGCGGGAAAAACATTGCTGAAATGGTGGTCAGTTATGCCAAAGAGGTAGACGCTGATTTGATTATGGTCATGAGCAAGGCAGAAAGGAATCTTAAAGAATTTTTTATGGGAACTACCGCCCAGCAGATCATTAACCTATCGGAAATTCCGGTCCTCAGTATAAGGCCAATGGTAAGAAAAGACACTACAGCTTTCACCATATAGTCGTTTCAATGTTATTGCAATAAATCGGACGTTTTCCAGTTATTCAATAGCGGAATTTATGTAATTTTCCATATCTATTTTTTGAAGGATGAAGCGTAGGATTTTAACGTTTTTGATACTTATATTAACTTCATCTTTGGCTTTGTTCTGCCAGACTACATCCATAGGTCAATGGAGGACTCAGTTTTCGTACAGACAAGGCATGGCCGTGGCTCAGGGGGATGGAAAAATCTTTTGCGCGACCGCAGGAGGTTTATTTTCCTATAATTCCGACAATTCATTTTCACTGCTCTCGAAGCTGAGCGGATTATCTGATCTGAATGCAAATGTCATTAATTACGACACACTCAGCCATACATTGATTGTTGCTTATCAGGATGCAAACATTGACATCATTCAAGGTGGTGTAATCACGAATCTGCCCGATCTATTAATTGCCAATATTACGGGAAGCAAGGCAGTTAATAATATTTTTTTTACTCCGGGAATTGCTTACCTCGCCTGTGGTTTTGGAATTGTCGTGGTTGATCTTGTATTGCACCAGACTAAGGACACCTATTATATTGGACCCTTGGGTGCAGCCATAAATGTAAGGGATGTAAATACAGATGGTAATTTATTATATGCAGCGACCGATGGTGGGATCTATACCGCTCCTTTAAGCAGCCCTAACCTGAATGATTATAATTCCTGGACTTTGCAAACAGCCGGTCTGCCGGCACCACCGCACACAGTCTACAATACCCTTGCCTGTTTTAATGGAATCATGTACGCGAACTTTTCTGAATACCTCACCAGCAATGCCACCATTACTTTTAAAGACCAGGTTTATCAATTTGACGGGGTAAGCACCTGGAGCCCATTATCCTCACTACACGGAGATGACTTTAAAAAATTAAGGGTGAATAACAACACGCTTGTTGCGGTGGGCGAATATAATTTATATCTGATTAATGCTGCAGGCGCAATTCTTCCTGCCCAGTTTTATAATAAGTACGGGTTTGGAACGTCGCTGATGGCAGATGGTTTGGTTGATAAAAACAACATCGGATGGATAGCGGATAAAGTATATGGCTTAGTGAGAATGCCTGCAACCGGCCCCGGGGAAATTATGGTACCCAATGGCCCAATTACCAACAATGTTTTTAGCATGACGTATAATACTGGAAATATATGGTTAGCGCCAGGAGGAGTATCGTTTGCTAACGCTCAGTACAGTAGATTAAATGATGGGGAATCTGTTTATTCAAATAACACCTGGACGTCTATTAGCGGGGTTCAGCCGGGAGGAAATATGGATACCATTGACGATGTGGTTTGCATTGCTGTTGATCCGGGAAACCCTAAACATGCTTTCGGGAGTTCTCAATGGAGTGGAGTGTTGGAATTTAATAATGGTGCCATGGTGAAAGTGTATAACCCTGCTAACAGTTCATTGAAAAATCAGGCTTCCTCACCAAATTATTGGCAAGTATTGGCTGCCGGAATCGCTTATGATACCCTGGGCAATTTATGGGTAGGAAATGGACTTACAACCAATTTGCTTTCCGTGAAAAAACCGAACGTTAATGGCCCGCAGGCCTGGCAAAGTTTTAATTTTGGGTTTATGACAGGTCCGGTAATAGCGGGCTTGCTGATGATTACCAGTCTCAATCAAAAATGGCTGGAACTGCCCAGAAATAATGAAATTTTGGTTTTCAATGATAATGGAACATTTCCTGTTCCGAATACAACCAATTCAAAAATATTAAAAACAGGTGTTGGATCTGGAAATTTGCCGGGACAAACCGTGTATTGTATGGCAGAAGATAAAAATGCGGCCGTATGGA
Source organism: Bacteroidota bacterium (assembly GCA_013286805.1). GTDB lineage: Bacteria > Bacteroidota > Bacteroidia > JABDFU01 > JABDFU01 > JABDFU01. Next base: position 45,426 of record JABDEY010000005.1, read on the forward strand.
TAGGTACTGATCAGGGCATCGCAGTCATTTACAACCCAGCTAATATCTTCAACGGAGGCAGTTATGATGCACAGCCCGTATATGTGCAGCAGAATGGCTATACTCAACTTCTGTTCCAGGCAGAACAGGTGAATGCCATTGCTGTGGACGGAGCCAATCGTAAATGGGTTGGTACCCAGCTGGCGGGAGCATTTCTTATGTCTGCTGATGGGACAAAACAGATTTATAATTTCACAACTGCCAACAGCCCACTGATTTCGAATGCAGTTACGTCAATTACCATTAACCCATTAACAGGAGAAGTCTTTTTCGGAACACCTAAAGGTGTTGTTTCTTATAGGGGTGATGCAACAGAGGGAGGAAACAGTTTTGGAAATGTTTACGTTTTTCCTAATCCGGTGAAGCACGATTACAATGGCCCTATTGCAATTACAAACCTGGTGAATGACGCAGATGTGAAAATTACAGATATAACAGGAACACTAATTTTTAAAACTACTGCTTTGGGTGGTCAGGCCATTTGGGATGGAAATAATTTCTCGGGTCAGCGCGCACATACCGGCGTTTACCTTGTATTCTGTTCCAGCCCCGATGGAACCCAGACACATGTAACTAAACTGCTGTTTATTAATTAAGTTGCACAAATGAACTCAAAACTATTACCTTTTTTTTTAGTACTACTAATAGCATCGGTGCCGGCTTTGGCGCAGGATTTCAGGAAAATGAATTTTGCCCTGGCTAAAAAAATTCAAAAAAAGGAAATAAAAAATGACTCGTTGAATTTATTGATTCAGGGAGATCCTTCTCAGTTAAAAGCCGATATGAACAGCCTGGGAGGATTGTTTAAGTATTCCGCCGGAGACATTTCAGCAGTGAGAGTCCCCTTAAAACTTCTCGGTTTGTTGGCGGGCAAAAATTATGTGAAACGAATGGAAGCCCGTATTCCCCATATTCAATTGACGAGTGATAGTATGCGGATCAAGGCAAATGTTAATCCGGTATATCTTGGACAGTTTCCCTTAACACAGGGATACGATGGTAGTGGAGTAGTAGTAGGAATAATTGACACAGGTATTGATTACCTAAACCCGGATTTTCAGGATAGTATAACTGGCAGAACACGTTTAAAATATTTATGGGATCAAAACTTCCCCACTGCTGCCAATACACCAGTCTATGGATATGGTCAGGAATGGGATAGTATTCAAATCAATCTGGGACAAGCTGAAAGTACCAAGCCCGCCCAATTTAACCACGGAACCAATTCAAGTGGAATAGCAGCTGGAAATGGGAATCACTCTCCCGGACACAAATACAGGGGAGTAGCCCCTAAAGCAGACATCATTGTAGTTGCATTGAATTTCAACTCAACACTGTCTACAATTATTACCGATGCTGTAGACTACATTTATTCAAGAGCCCAGACCCTCGGGGAACCCTGTGTGATCAATTTAAGTCTGGGCGATTATTACGGTTCTCATGATGGCCTTGATTTACAGGCCCAAATGATGAACAATATGCTTACTGCACAGCCGGGAAGAGCTATGGCTGCTTCGGCAGGAAATGAAGGTGGGCAGTATATTCACCTGGGCTATAATCTATCGCTGACAGACACAAATTTCACCTGGTTTCACCTTGGAACAGACAGCCTGATCGAAATCTGGGCAGACACACTCGCCTTTATGAATGCAAAAATGAGTTTTGGTGCTGATAAAAATACACCGGCTTATTCGGTCAGAGGTAATACAAAATTTATCAGCGTAAATGATAACAGAGGAATTATCCGCCTCGATACCCTGTTCAATCCCATAGGTGACAGGCTGGCGATTATTGAATCCAATACAGTTATACAGGGAAATTCTTTTGATATAACGTTTCATGTTTTGCCCGATTCAAATATTTACGCCTATAACTGGAAGATGATGTTTACAGGGGTTGGAACATTTGACCTCTGGGCAGACAGTTTGGTATATACGGCACTGCCTACCCTGCACACATTCCCTCCAATTGCTCACTACAAAATGCCCGACACGCTACAGACTATGTTGACCAGTTTCCAGTGTCTGGACAATGTGATTACAGTCGCAAATTATGACAACAAAAAAACATACATAGATGCATTGGGTGTGCGTGTGGAGCCGTTCCCCTTTATGCAGGCAGGAAAAATTGAACGCAATTCAAGTATTGGTCCAACACGTGATGGAAGATTAAAGCCGGATATTGCAGCACCCGGTTCACTGACAATGGCTTCTTCCATTTTAACCCTCGTTGCATTTTATGATACCGTTGTACCAAGTTTTGTGGAATATGATGGATACATGAGGGCGGGTGGGACATCTGCCTCCAGCCCTGTGGTAGCAGGAGTTGCTGCTCTATATCTTCAAAAATACCCTACAGCCACCGCTGCTGAAGTTAAAGCTGCGATTGTTGCATGCCCAAAGACAGATGCATTTACGGGAAATGTTCCCAACAATACATGGGGTTATGGGAAAGTGGATGCCTTCGCTGCACTCACCTCTTGTCTTTCCGGAATAAACACGGTTAAACCGGATATTGTTCAATTCACTATTTACCCCAACCCCTTTACGCAAGAAACCAATATTATATATGATTTTTCTGAATCCGGTATTTATACATCGGCCCAGCTGAAAGTTTATGATATTGTTGGAAAGTTAATCAGAACAGTTAATTTAACAGATAAAGCCGCACGACTAACCCTGAACAGGGGAGAGATAGACAGTGGCAGTTATTTTTACAAGCTCCTGATCGATGGAAAAGCAGTTCAATCAGGTAAAATTCTTGTACTGTAAACAGATCGATAACCCACAGCTGCCCTGAATACGGTTCAAAAGACAAGAGGTATAGTTTTGCGCAGTATTAAATACAGCGATAACAGCCTGATTGTAAATATGTACACCAGAGAATTCGGTTTGCAGTCCTATCTGGTTCGCGGAGTTCACAGTAAAAAGTCGAAAATAAAAGCAAATTATTTTCATGGTTTAATGCTGCTGGACATGATTGCGACACACTCTGATACGCAGAGCCTGGGACGAATCAATGAAATCACAGCGGCCAAAAGTTTTACGCCCGAATTCGATCCAGTAAAAAGCGCCATTGCAATATTTTTGAATGAGCTTATTTATAAAACTATCCAGGAAACAGAAGCCAATCCCGGATTATTTGAGTTTTTGATCACAGCTCTTGATTTACTAAGCCTGAAGGAAAATAAAGCAAGCAATTTTCATCTGTCCTTTATGATCAGGTATACACAATATCTTGGTTTCTATCCTACTTTCAATTATTCCCCGGAAAATCGTCACTTCGATCTGAAAGAAGCTTGCTTTGTAAGAACAGGGCAGGGACAAACCTATGTGCTGGAGGAAGAGCTAAGCAGGCATTTTTACGAACTTATGAATAGTAAACTGGAAGTATGTGAACAGGTGCAAGTTACCAATACTCAGCGCAAAGCTTTATTATCGGCGTTACTTGATTATTACAAATGGCACAGGGCTTTGACCTCTGATCTCATTTCACATACCATTATGGGGCAATTATAGATTTCATTTATTAGCAATAATCTTTTCAAAAAGACCATAAATCAAGGGGTTGCCATCCTTGACCTTAAGACTGAAATCATAGATTTCAAATTTTTTCTTTCCCCTGTTCCAAAAATAAACACTCAGTGTAAAATTCCTGAGGTCCTGACCCGGTTTAATGAGATCAATCATCCTGCAGGAAAGAGAGATAGTTTGAAATTCATGATCCCTGATAAAATAATTGCCCAGTTCACTCCCTTGCCAGTGAAAGCTTGAATCCCCATTCTTTAGTTCCATTACCAGAGTCCCCTCTTTTATATCCTGAAAAGGTTTTAACTTAACAGTAGCCAGTATTTCCGAATTACGGTTTTTAATCAGCGTATTTAAGTTCGCCTTAAAACCAGGACCCCATTCCCGGGACGAATCGAGTGCGAGATACTTCTGTTTTGTCACCGAATCAGTTCTTACGGCGGCATGTTCAAAATACCATGACTGGTCAGGGGTATCAAAATGAATTTCCGTCTCAAAAGAATAATTTTCTTTCCATTCATTTTCAGGCATTTCCTTTTTGGCAAAACAATCAATCGAATAGGTATACCCTTCCGAATGATAAATCAATTTTGGAAACTCTTCCCTCAAAAGAACATTGTATTCATCCGGGAGAAAGCCAGTCACCAGGTAGTCACATTTGTGGCCTTTACTGATTTCGTATAATTTTATTGGGTTATCCTCTTTTGGCTGAAAAATATGGTAGTCGAAATTCACACCATGCTTTTCTTTGTAATAATCCATAAAGGAAGCTTCTGTTGTATTGAGCAGAGCAAATACTTTCTTTCCCGGATGAGATTTCTGCAACTCGATAATATAATTTGCATATTCAGAGGAAGGCTGATGTAACATAATTTCATAATGCCTTCGATTATTCACTAAAGAATAAATGTTAATACAACTAATCAAAATGATTAAGCCTGCCATTAATCCTTTTTTCTGATTCCGGATAAATGATCCTATTAATAGAATGAAGTAAGGAAATGAAAAAAGCAATACAGAAAATTGCAAAACAGGATTAACCCTTCTCGAATAAAAAAACCCGATTAGAAAAGGGCTTATGAACCATATAAAACAAATAAGGCGAAATTTATTTCTTTCATCAGGTGCCCGGAGATAAGTAATAAAATAAAACAAAGCCACAATAGATACAAGCCCACCTGTTACGATCGAATAATGAAAGATATAGGCAATAAATTTTATCAGGAAGTTATTTTCAGGGGGCGCGAGCCAGCCATTTGCACCTCCGACTCCTCCTTTGCTGAGTTGGAACAAAGTAATGGAAAGATGGGGTAAAAACAGCAAGATGAGTAATATCCCGGAAGCCATATAATACAACCAGTTTCCCCGACGAAGAAAAAACAATCCGGTAATGCTCACAATTACAGCAAAAAGGAAACAGAAATAATGCGTATACATACAGGCGGAGGCACATACAACAAATCCAATTAGGTATTTGGGCTGGTATTTATTCGAATGAAAGAAATAGTTGCTCCAGTAAATAATCATCAGCAATGAAAAAAACAAGCCCGGAATATAGGGCCTTGCAAGTGTACTATAAGTTATGGTGAACTGAAGTGCAGCGATATACAAAGCAGAAAATAACCCACAATATTCGTTGAACCATAGTTTTCCTATTTTGTAAGTAAGATAAATGCAGGAAATACCCATTAAAACAAACGGGAGTTTCACGACCCATTCCGCATTTCCGAACAATTTTTCCCAGAAATAAACAAATACATAAGTTCCAATCGGGTGAGTATCATTTTCCTTTACTCCCGTATTAATCAGATCACTCAGGCTGTTATAATGCCTTCCCGCAGTGCATAGTTCATCAAACATAAATGGGAGGCTGAAAAAATCATGAAAGCGCAGAATCGTACCAGTCAGAATTATACAAATCAGAAGGAAAAAGTTCCAATTTGACGTTTTAGTTTCATTTAGTACCATAAATGGTAAATTAATGAATTATTTTTACATCAGGCAATGAGCAAAAAATTTCTGGTAAGCTTCCTTCTTGTAAATAGTATAATCTGCTGCTATTATCTGGACACCTGGGAAAACGGGAATACAACATCCAGGATGCTGGCTGTAATGAATGTGGTCAATTCCGGAACCTTTCAATTCGACAATCAGCAGGCAAGGACATTTGATAAAGCTTGTATCCGTGGTCATTATTACTCAGAGAAGGCACCGCTTCCTATGCTGATGGTTATCCCTTTTTACAAACTGATTACTTGTTTAGGTTATCAGGAAAATGGAGAGGGGAAAATTATTTACATTCTTGGATCTGTTCTTTGCGGGGTGATCCCGTTTTTGATAATTTCCCTTTTGTTCCTGAAAGCTGCAGCCAAAGAACCTCATTCATTTTCTCCGGTTTTGTTGTCAATGCTCCCGCTTTATGCCTCTTTCATTTTCATCTATTCATCTACCTTTTACAATCACTTGTTAGCTGCCCTGTTTTTGCTGTTGTCATACATATATCTGAAGAAAGGAAGCCTCTTTCTTGCAGGGCTGTTTATTGGCTTAAGTTTCCTGTCCGAATACAGCGTGGCAGTTATTATAGCGGTCTGGGGGCTTCAGCTTTGCTTAAAAAAGAAAACAGTGAGAGCATTGTTGGAATTTGCAGCCGGAGCCTCTCCTGCCATTCTTTTCATTTTGGTGTACAACTATATTTTCACAGGGTCTCCCTTCCTGATGCTGTATAAATTTCACACTTCGTTTGTTACGGAAGCCGAAACTCTTTATGGTTTTTCTTACCCGAAACTAAAAGCACTTTGGGGCTTAACGTTCAGTCTTTACAGAGGGCTGTTTTTCTATGCTCCGTTTCTTTTGTTTTATTTTTTTTATTTGATAAACAAGTGGATAAAGTATTCGCCAAAAATGATTGCAAAAAAAATTCTGCAGAGTTATTCCGGGCTTGCCACCTTATCGCTTCTGATTGTCCTATCTTCAGAGACAGGCTGGTGGGGAGGCTGGGCTTATGGACCAAGGTATCTTTTGCTCATAGCGGTTTTGCTTACCTATAAAGGAGTTATTTACCTTTCCTCCATCCAATTTTCAAAAATCGCTTTTCTTGGAGTAACAATCTTTGGATTGATCTGCGCCTTATCCGCTAAGATTACGGTACTTTATTCCATTCCAACTGATAGAATGAACCCCTTTACTGAAATTATTTGGCCGGCAATTATCCATTCTGATTTTAATCCGAATAACTTGCTTACCATGCTTTTGGGAATAGCACCTGTAATTGGCGCTGCTTTATTTGTATTGCTGTTCATTCTGGGGGTCATTTTCTTGCAAAGAACTGATGTGAAACAAAAGCAACCAGAACACTGATGGAAATGTTTTAAAAGGTTTGCCCTATACTTATTTTAATTCCTGTGAAATATCAACCTTCCACAATCCCCTGCCATAGGTTGCAGCATATAAGGTTTTCTCGTGATAATTGAGCTTAAGTTCCTGCACCACGACATTGGGAAGACCCATGGCAAATGTTTTCCATTCCTTCATACCGGCATTTCGGTAATACACACCTGTTTCAGTTCCAACGAAAAGTAAATCATTTGTGCCTTTCACATATACAAAACTATAAACAGGTACCTCTGGTAAGCCCTGGGCGAATGGTTTCCAGTTTTGGCCTCCATGGGCGGAGTACATGATTTTGTGGATAACTGAAGTAAGCGTATCATCCAACTTTTCATCAAACATAGAACCTCCTGTAAAAGCGGCCCAGACTCGTTCCGGATCTTCCGGTGCAGATACAGATTTTACATAGTTGAAATACGTTAAATTTTTGAACGGGCTTATTTCTGTCCAGCAGTCTGATTTACATTCGGTTCCTTCTCCCCCCACCGTAGTTTTGAAGAGCCGGCCCGAGACAAATCCTGCGTATATATAGTTGTTGTAATGTGGGTTGACAGAGATGTCTGTCAGTACGGAATAAAGCCCCATATTGGGGAAATTGGTCAGGCGTTCCCATTTCAGTTCATTGCCGGATTTATTTATGAAAGTTGCTTTAAACAATTGTGTAAATCCAAAATAATATACATTGCTGAGAACAGGATCCTCTGTCACCGGGCCATTATTTGCTGCGTTAATGGTCTTATCGGGAGGCAAGCTGAGCTGGGAGAAAGAATTTCCTCCATCCAGCGAATGCATATTGGGTCCATAGGTAGAAGTAGTGCCGAGATTTACTGTGGCGGATAGAATATTCTTTTCATTGCTGTAATCTATAATTCCTTCCCGGCCATCCCCGCCCAGGATATTTTTCCATTGTTTAGCTTCCGGCAGGGAGGCATCATATAAATTTGCTCCTGCATCCTGGTTACCTGTTATAGCAAAACCATTTTTAGTTTCGGAGGTACCGACGGCATTCATCGTGGCAATATTGAGTCCAGTACTTGCATCTTTATTTGTTGCAGCATTCCACAATCCTCCGTCGTGTGCCACGAACACTTCATTCGTAAGTGGTGCAAACCGAATGCAGTGAATATCTGCATGACTGATTTGCAAGCTTTTCCATTGTTGTATTTGAGGATATTGATTGAAAGCCGAATCGGTAAGATGAATGCTTTTGTAAAATTCCCGGTTCTTCCCGATATAAATTTCCCCGGGATCTGCAGGAGAAACAGCTATAGAGGTTTTATCCATGTTATCGTTGGGATACGGCATATTCTTTGCTTTCCAGGTTTTGCCAGCGTCCATGGAAACATATAGTTTATTTGTTCTCAGCTGATCCTTGTTGCAGGTCAAGGCATATAAAATATCAGGATAGCTAGGCGAAACCGCAATATTAATGCACACATTTTCCTTGCTTTTCAACACTCCCCCGTCCTGTGCAAGGACGCTCCATGTTCTGCCTCCATTAACAGAGCGCATGATTGCAATATCTTCCGCAAAAGTACTTCGTGTGCCCGCAGCGTAAATGATCCTTGAATTTCCTGAATTGAGCTCCAGACCGTGGTAATTGCCTTCCAGCAGCAGTTTCCATCTTTTGCCGGAATTCGTTGTTTTAAATATACCTTTTGAAGTAGCAGCATAAATTGTCTTGCAATGAGAAGGGTCTATCCGTAAACGCGCAATGCAATTGGGTACTTTGGGGTCAAGGTTGATTCCAGAAGAAGCATTTAACCAGGTTTTACCGCCATCCGGAGAGCGATAGATCGCCAATGCTTGAACGAACTTACGTGGATATCCGCTTCCGGTTGCAATAAAAATTTCTCTGGAATCGCTCCAATTAATTGCAATATCACTAACCCCGATAAAAGGCAGATGATCAGTATTGCAATCTGCATTGCTCCAGTTCATACCCCCGTCAGTACTTTTCCATAAACCACCGGTAGGGGAGCCCACATACATGATTTTATTTGTCGTACCATCGTAATGAGGGTCGAAAGCTATGCATTCTAAGCGGCCTATTCCAAGGCCTGGGTCATGAAAAGGTCCAAGGGGCTGCCAGGTTATTTGCGCGGCTGATGAGAGCCCCCAAATCAGGATGCTGGAGGTCAGCAGGCAATGGATGTAGTTCTTATATTTCTGTACAAAATTCAAGAGGAATCAGGGTTTCAATTGGTAAATGCGGATATTGGAAGTACTGATATCATAAGGAGTCCTGTCCTGATTCCATAAATAACAAACCAGATACTCGGAACCGGCAGGCAGGTTGTGAAAAGTTAATCCATTCAACAGGTTATTTGGATCCCCCTTCCAGCTTGTTTTTAACCAATCGAGGGGAAGTCTTTCATATAACAGACTTTTACCTTTCAAGTCCTTAACACTCATAACAAGCCAGGTTCTGAAATGCTTTTGCGTACAACGAAGGCTAAACCCTGCTTCAACATAAAGACTGGCAGTAACAAGCGAGTCAACCCTTCCTTTGAATAAATCAAAATATTCACCAGCCGTACTTGAGCTGCCTGCCTGTTTTTCAAGCAGCAATTGCTTTTTTAGGAAAGGTTTTCTTTTCATCAGGGACAATCCGGAGGATACATCATAATCCAGTTTCTCATAATACCTGAGACCTTCACCAAGGTCCCCTGCAACTACAACCTGAAAATCTGATTCCGCCTGGGGGTAACTGTTACAGTCCAGAAGCGACCCAATTCCTCCATGCCTGAAGTTCTGATAGTCCCAGGCCAGTTCACGCATGCGATAACCTCCCACAGTGGCCGGGCATTTTCCTTGTTGGGCAAAAGCAGAAACCTGTTTGTAAAAACGATGAGGGATATTCTCAGTACTGTAAAAGGAAGCATGCGATAAATTAGCACTGCAGAGGAAATGTACTGGGAAAGCCAGCAAGGGTAAAGCACTTAATTGAAGATAGGTACCGGTTTCCTTTCCTTTTAGCAGTTCGTCGCTGATAAAACAAAAACTTCCGATAAATAATGGAAGAAAATATAGCCCGACCCTGTCCTCCGGAAAATTTACCTGAAAAAACTTATTCAATAAAAGACAGGCCGCTGCATTTCCAAACAAAAAAAATGTAATGACCAGCCCCGGATTAAATATCAGTCCTTTATAAGTCAGGTAGCCCTTATAAGCAAGGTAAACGCTTCCGCAGATTAAAAAAAGCAAAGAAACGTCAAAAAATAATTCCGCAAAACCTCCATTTAATCCCAACAAGGCTTTCAGCAGGGATCGTATAGTTACCCGCCAGAACCCTTCTCCGGAGCCATAGTAGAGCGATCCCTTTGCCCGCATTTTAAATAATCGCAAGGCGCTTAAAATAATTCCTCCTGAGCAGAGTATAATTGCAAGTACAGCAAGCGCCGCTGATTTATACTGTAGTTTTGAAAAAAAGTGCAGTATCATCAACAAGGTTATCAAAATAGCAGAATTCAGCAGGGAGAGATTGGCAGATAGAGCCAATAAAATAAACAATACAGCCGGCAGGAAATATCCTTTTCGGTTTTCCTGAAAAGCCTTAAGCAGGTAATACAGACCGGCTGTAAGTAGTGCTATTGACATGCCATATCCCCGGGATAAGGCAAAAAATTCGATCAGGTTATGCGCAAATAATCCAGCCAATAAAAAAATCCATCGTATTAACCGGTTCGAAATAAATCCGGATAATTTAAACCAAAAAAAGAGGTAAACAGGAAAAAACAACAAGTTAGGAAGCCTCAGTGCAAATTCACCGGAACCAAAGAGGTAATAGGAAAAGCTGGTTAACGCCGAATTAAGAAAATGATGATTGGCATCAAAGCCTCCGGCTTCAGGCATATATTTACCAGTATGAACATAATAGAAAAAGGTAGCTGCTTCATCGTGGACGAAAGGAACATAGATCGCTCTAAATACAAGGAAGTTTTTACCGATACTGCTGCTAAAGAGTTTATCTGGGAACTACGAATTGACACTCTTAGGGCTAAAAATTTCCGCCACCTGCTGCGCGTATTGAAATTCGACACTGCATTGAAACTTAGCCCGGGGAATCCCTTCGGGCTGAATATCTCATTAGCTATAGCCCCGGGCAGGTTTTATGAATTAAGTATCCGACGGGAAGGCAATGCATCTGAAGGTGTCCTGGTGGCAAGTGCAAAAAATTCAGCTGTTTTTTATAAATCCAATAGTGTAATTTCAGGAAATGTCA
>JABDEY010000006.1 GCA_013286805.1 Bacteroidota bacterium
CTAACTACAACTTTAACGCTGGCTGGAAATACGGCACTGGCTCAAAGTGCCACAGCCAGTAAAATAGCGGGATTTTATACCTGGCTAAAACCAGTGGTAACTGCAATTTTATTAATACTCACGCTGGTCTTTGCCGGCCGGCTCCTGTTCAAAATGGCATTTAAGCAACAGGAGGCAGGGATGGACCTGGCATGGTTTATTGTATTTCTGGCCTTTTGGGGTATGTGGGCCATGTTCGCAAGTGATATCCTCGCATTTTTTGGAATTACAGCATCCTTTTAAAATTGAAAATACCGCGCTAACAGTGAAAGTACCCCGCTCTATAACCAAGCCAAGCTATGTGTTTGGATTACCTCAAAGTGATTTCAGGTTGTTGTTGTCCTATTTTACGGGAACCTTTATTTTTAATAACCTGCTGCAGACCTTTGGTATTCCATTAAAATTATATGGCTGGCTTTTTATCGGCATTAGTACCTGGGGGCTGTTCCTGTATCTGAGGTATGGCGCCAAACAAAATCGTATGTATTTTTTCAACCAAAAAAAATTAACCTGAATAGTTACCGGTGATGCAATACCCTGAATTTTTAAGTATAAATACCTAAACAAATCAGGTTCTTAAACCTAATTCTGTAAAGGGCCTTCGATTTATTTTTGTCCGGTAATTATAAAGTGTTTTTGCTCAATTCGTATAAAGTACAGGTAGAAATATGATATTCAGGTTTAAAAGGGGAAAAGTAAAAGGTGAAAAATTCCTGAAAGAGGTCACACCCATTTTTGCAATTGAAAATGATGTGATTATTCTGAAGGATGGAAGAGTGGCAGTAGGTTATCAGGTATATGGCTCATCATTCGAAAGCCTGCAGGCTAATCAGTACGAGCATTTTTGCAAAACCTTTGATCGTGCATTCTGTGGTCTTCCGACCGATTATATTGTACAAAAGACAGATGTGTATGCAAATTGTTTCTTTCGGGAAGGCAGGGAGCCGGAAAACTTTAAGGAAAAGGGTTTTTTTGAAAGGGAATCAATCAATTATTTTTCAAACAGGCCGGTGTTAAAACAAACCAGCTATCTGTTTGTCATTAGCAATTCACTTAATAACAGGAAGAGTACAACTTTTGCAAATACATTTCTGTGGGGCGATAAAGTTCAGTCCAGGGATTTTAAAAATATAGCTGAACGCATACGTGAGGCTGTAAGCAAGGGTAATTCATTTATGGAGAGCCTGAATGCCAGTGGGCAGATAAAATCAGCAAGACTAAATACAGCACAGATGAAGGCACTGGAATATCAGTTGCTGAATTGTGAATTTAAAGATTCAGTAAATGCAGGTGTGGCACCTTATAAGAATATGTACAATGATTTGAGTGCATTTGTAATTGGCGAAAGAAAAATAAATGTGACTTCCATGGAGCAGATGGGTGAAGAGATATTCTATTCAATTCCGAATGATTACGGACTGGATGCACCTTATATGTACCGCCTTGGAATTTACCTCCAGTTTCCGCATGTAACTGTTTGTAATTGGTGGAAAGAAGATACATTGATTCAATTAAAGAAACTGGATCGGCAACGAAACCAGCAGGCTGTTTTTTCAAAAGTGGGAGGTCAGAGTGCGGATATAAAACAGGAAGAGCTTTCAAATTATACAGCGCATGTGCGTGCGAATGATCTGAAATTTATTTCTGTTTCCATACAGGTGATTACATTTCCAACAAGTGAAAGGGCAAGGGAAGAACAGCTTCAGTGCGTCAGGGATGCGATGAGGGCAACCTGTAATACAGAACCCTTGCTGGAGACATTTGATAATGCATCTTCTTTTTTTTCCTGCCTGCCTGGAGGAGCTGCCCAGAATATACGATGGGTGTTAACAACAAATGAAATGGCTTCCTGTTTTGCAAACTTTACGAATGAATTTATTAGTAAAAATCAGGGAGATTACATCTGTGATCGCTTCCGGAACCTTGTTTACCTCGATTTATTCGACAGAAGCCTTAACAATCAAAATGCAATTTGCATTGGTCCTTCCGGTTCCGGAAAATCATTTACAATGGGCCATTTTATTGTTCAGCGTTATGAAAGAAAGGAAAGGCAGAACATCATTGATGTAGGAGGGACCTACAGGAATATATTTGAAAATTTAGGTTCAAACGATTTGACTGGTGACGTCCGGTATTTTGAATACAATCCTGAAAATCCGATTTCTTTCAATCCTTTTTTAATTGATAAAGATAAAGAAGGAAACTATTCTCTGTCGGATGACAAATCAGGTGTTTTATTAACCCTTTTATCCCTTTTGATAAAAGGAAAAGAGGGGAAATTCAGCCAGATAGAATGGCCTATTTTACAGCATTTCATAGAACTATATTATCAGCAGCTGAACCTAACGGATGAAGGTGTCAGGCCTTTGCCAAATTTGGAAAATTTCATTCTTTGGCTCAAAGAATATGTTGAAAATCATAAAGATAATCCGGCAGTAAAAATGCGAATTGACCGTATAAATTATGCGGATCTGGGGTTTATTCTTGAACCATACATAACCGGCAAATACCGGAAACTTTTGAATTCTCCGGAGCTGCTGAATATTTCTGATTACCGGCTTGTTTGTTTTGACATGGCGAGGATTAAGGACGATAAAATCCTTTACCCGGTAATCTCCTTTTTATTGATAGAACTTATTCTGGATGTCATCAGGAAATATCCGGATGATAAAAAGCATTTTATGATGGATGAAGCCTGGTCAATGCTGAGCGAAAGTATGGGGGAATTCGTTGAGTATCTGTACCGGACGATACGGAAATGCAACGGTTCAATGACTATCATTACTCAGGGAATAGATGAACTTGAAACGATTATAGGAGCTACAATTAAAAGTAAATGTGAAACGAAAATAATTTTAAATCATACGACGGACGCGGAGATCAAAAAAATGGGGATAGGGATGGGGCTGACAACGGCAGAAATGCAAAAAGTGGCGAGTATCCGGGTAAATAAGGAATGCCGTGAATTATTTATAAAACAGGGAGCTCACTCAAATGTTTTTGTTCTAGAAGTTCCTCCCCAGGAGCATGCAGTTCTTACCTCCAATCCGGTAGAACGCAATCATTTGAATAAACTAAAATTCACCTATAAAAATCTGCAGTTTGCAATTAGGCAATGGGTGGAAGATAAAAACAAAGGAGTATTTGATGGAATATAATTGTTCAGCAGCACTGGATCAGAGTGTAAATGAGTTCACTGCAAACTACGGTGTTACAGATGTGGCTAATATGTACAGTGCAGCTGTTTCAGTTGCTTCAGATGTGAAGGCTGTTTGTCTACCGCTTGTAATGATTGCATTTACATTTGTTTTTCTTGGGCAGATGACGAAATGGGTCCTTGGAGAAAGAGAACTCAATATACTGCGATTTGGAAGGTTTCTGATTTTACTGGTTTGCCTTGTGAATTATGAAGAGGTACTGGCTCAGGTAAACGGTATAATTGCCTATTTCGCAAATGCGGTTGGTCCTTCTCTTGGTAATTACAGTTCCGGAGCTTCACTTACCGACAAGGTAAATCAATTGCTGACCTATAATAAAAGCAAACAGGATTACAGTATCTGGAAGGATGGTCTTTCCAACTTATTGGATTGGCTGGTTGCAAATTGTTCACACCTGATCATTATTGTTTCAAGAGCAGTAATTTATTGCATACGGGAGTTATACATGATGTTTTTAATGGCAGTAGGACCTGTAGCCGTTTTGCTTTCAATGTTCCCTTTGTTTGAAAAAACTGCCGGACATTGGTTGAAAGCTTATCTAAGTGCAGGTTGCTGGGCTTTAACGATGGGTGTTTTGGACAGGCTTCTGAATGCTTACCTGGATCGCATGCTTGGTTCACACGACGGGCAGGGATTAATCGTTATGAACATAGGCATTGCATTGATGTATCTCATGGTTCCATACATTACAAATAAGTACATAGGTGGGGTACACAGTCAGTTTATGGGAAAAATTTCCGGAGTGGCAACTGGGGTGGCAGGTGTTGGCAGGCGCATTGATAATGCGATGGGTGGTGTTGCATTTGCAATGAAGCGGAAGAATATAGAAACCGAAGAGGCTGGCATAATAGCCGGCATGAGAAATTCACCATTGGCACCCAAACCGCCTTCCTGGATATTTGGAATTTCTAAACAATCAGATGCACTTTACGATGGAGACAGCAGACTTTTTTAAAACACTGAACAGATTCAAAATGCTGGCTATTGTGGCCATCCTGCTATCCGGAATGCTGACCTTGCTTTTTGCTGTATTATACATTGTGGAAAAAAATGTGAAGGAAGCAACAAGCTACATAGCTACAGACGCAGGAACATTTTTAATTAAAAGAAATGAGTTAAATATCCGACAGCCCTGGGAGGTGAAAAACCATACAAAACTTATTCTTGAACATTTATTTGAAAACGACAGTTATACGTATATCCCGAACCTGGAAGCAGCCTTGCACCTGATGGATAATATGATCGGAATGAAAACGAGGGACATGTTAAGTAAATCAGGCCTTTATGATCTGCTCAGGAAGGAAAATGCCTATACAAAGATCTATTTTGATTCTGTTGTGGTGAAGGAAATGGTCCAACCCTATAAGGTTCATGCCTATTTTAAGCAAACGGTCATGTGGAGAGGGATGAACCAGCTGGTTCCTTACGGAGTGCTGTTAACTGTCAGTGAGGATTCAAGAAGCGAACAAAATCCATTTGGTTTACTTGTAAATCAGTTTGACCTGATAAAGTATACACCTGAGGTTTCAGAAAAGATCAAATTGCAACCCGATAGCCTGAAAGGGGAACGCAGATGAAACTTTGCCGGATTTCCTTTTTACTGATTTGGTTCAGGATAATGAATGCGCAACAAATGAACGATAAAGTGGATACCATCTATTGTACAGACAGTAATACAAGTTATGCAATTTTTAAAGACAGAGTTGAGCTGGTCGATATTGGGAACCCCGCTGATTATGCTTCTCAGATTGAGGATAACAGTGTTTTTGTGAAGTCTTTGAAACCCAATTCTCCGGCCTCTACCATGCTTGTTAAAACGGGCAAAGATTATTATTTCAGCGTATTAAAGTACCAGGAAGAGAACAAAAAGTTTTTTTATGATTTTGCTGCTGTTGAAAATGACAAAATAAAGGGCAATGATAAGCCAACTTTAGTTTCCATGAGGGAGCTTGTTGAAAAAAAACTATCGCGGGTTGTTGCAGGGCGAAATGAACTTGAAACAATGGGTTTCATTACCACTTTCATCGAAGCTGAAGTAGGAGTGATCAGAAATGATAACCAGAACACTTACCTTAAAATTATTCTAAAAAACAAGAGCTCTATCCCTTACAGGCTTGATTTTATTTCATTTCAATATTACAGACATATGAAAAAAGGTTTTGCGAAAAAAGCGAAGGCCTCCGGAATGGAAGTTTTCCCGGTTGTCAGTCCTGTTATTCCGGAAATTTCACCCTACTCCTGTAAACCGCTGGGTTATGCTATTCCTTCATTTGGATTAGCCGGGAAAGGCTATTTAATGATTTCTTTCCGGGAATCATCCGGAGACCGGGTATTAACAATTAAGGTAAAAGGTGCTGAAATTCAAAAAGCAAGTGTAATTGAAAATGGGAACTAAGCTATTGGCAAAAAGTCTTGTTTGCTCCGGTGCAGGTTTATTGGCTGTACTTATAGCCATCAGAATGGTTACGATTCAGAATACAGATCAATTAGTTGAAATAAAAAAAATGGATGGGATACAAATAGAGAACATGAAAATTCCTGATAAGGAGAAGAAAACAACTCTACTTGACAATATGAAGCGGGAGGAAGAAAAAAAGAAAATGGGTCTGGATAATATGGAATACGTTCAGCTTGATTTTAGGAAACTAGCTTCACAAAGTCAAAATAACCCACCTCAACAAGCAGGTGATCTTCTATTTCCAAGGCATATTTCAATTCCCCAAATGCACCTGAAAAGGGATCTGATAGTACTTCCTTCAGCACGATCCTTAAAAACGGCTCAGGCAAAAATGCCTGCAACTATACAACCAGAACAAGCGGTAGAATTGAAACAAACAGAACAACCTGTAGAATCAGTCGGAATGGTCACTCATCCCTTTGGAACAATAAAAAACACTGCTTCAACCGGAAAGAAACTTAATGAAGCTCTGAAGGATTATTACGCTGCCCAGGTATATGGAGATCAAAAATTATTGGCTAATACAGCAATGGTGGTTCGTAATATGGAAGATATGTACTATAATGAACTGCCACTTCCTAAAAATTCACTCTTTTACGGAGTAGCTTCCTTTTCAGGAAACAGGGTCATTGTACATATTAATAAAGTGAGAACAAGTGCAGGGGAATTTCCTGTAAAGTACAATATTATGGACAATGACAGAATAGAAGGACTTTATTATCAGGCGCCTATAGATGAAGTTGCAGCGAGCACCGCGGATAATGCAAATTTGAATAACAATGTAAGCAGCAGCCTTTCTTATGGGAGTATGCTCAATAATGTTTCCAAAGGAGCTGTGACAAGTGCGAAACAACTGCTTCAAAAGGCAAGATCCTTAACCTTAGAGGAGGGCTACTCACTTTTTTTAATGCCTGTTAAAAAACAATAAATAAATGAAAAAGGTAACTATTACTGTTCTGATTTTTTCTTGCCTGAATGCTGCCGCACAGGGGGTGCTGGCGGTTCCGGGACAAGCAACTATGATAGCCAACCAGGGAATTCAAATTAGTCAGCAGGCTACTGCTATAGCCAATGCAGTCCAGTTGCTTAAAACAACAGAGACCACTTATGCAACACTTCAGGCAGAGGGCCAGCAACTTGTTTATATAAAGAATTACATGCAAGAGGCCTCTGATAACCTGAAGAATGTTGGGAGCATAAAAAATTTACAATTGAACCAGATTGAAAGCTTTTTGGATGGACTTCTTTGCCTAAAGGGAGGTAACCGCTACTACCAACTTTCATTTTTAAACATTGTCAACCTGATTACCGGAGCGCTTGGGAAATGTGATAACACAAATGTTTTTAACGCGACCTGGGCCGGAATGACAAAAAATCTGAACGAACAGATGAGTGCAAGCAGTCAGAATCTGAATCAGTACGTTGCTCAGTTTAGTTCTCAGCAATCTATGATTGACCAAAACAATAAAGTCAATACCTCCCTGGATACTGCCTATTCCGCCCAACAAGTAGGTAATAGCTACAATGAGCAAACAAAAGTCGAACTGGCACTGAAATACAAAGCAATGAGTGATGACTTGATGAAAATGTCACATGAACTTAACCAGGCATTAAACCTTGAAGGAACGGACGCAATCCAGGTAACAAAAGGAGAACGGCTTATGCTTTTGGCAAAAGCGATGGACTACCAGATGAAAGCAATGGAATACGAAGAAAAATATGCCCAGCTATTAAATGAAGGAACAGCATTTAGTCAAAATGATAAATCGGAAATTGCCAATTATCAACGGGCAATGGGTATTCATGAAATGGTAATGTTCCGGCAATAGGTGGTAATCGGTAAACAGTAAACAGTAAACAGTAAACAGTAAATAGTAAACAGTAAATAGTAAACAGTAAATAGTAAACAGTATATAGTAATCGGTAAAAATTTAACGAAAAGAATACAAACAATATGAAAAAGGTACAAACGATATTACTATTTTATCTTCTTGGTCTGCTGACCATAAGCCAGGCCCAAAACAAAAGTGTTTCCATAGGGACTTTAACCCCGGATAATTCTGCCATCCTTGACCTCGAAAGCACCTCTCAGGGATTTCTAATGACAAGATTGGATTCCCTTGGTATAAATGCCATCGGTACACCGGCAAAAGGCCTTATTGTATTTAATCATCAGGATGAATGCTATTGGTACAAAAAGGCCAATCATTGGGTAAGGCTATGCTCAACTGATTCTCTTGTCAATCTTTTTATAAATACAAAATACCTGAAGGCAGACACAATAATAAATAATTACATCAGTGGCAATACGGCCAATTTCGATACAATCCTATCCAACTATATTAAGACAAATAGCATATATGGTGATTCTGCTATTTTCAATATACTGAATGCACACTATTCCAAACTGGACACTATTTTCAATACTTATTTAGTGAGCCAGCACATAAAGGCCGACACCATCATTAATCAATATTTCAGCGGCCGGATTATTAACGGTGATACGATCATTTCAAAATTTTTCGCAGGGGGTAATGCCAATCTGGATACAATTATAAATCAATACCTGACGAGTAAATTGGTACGGACTGATTCGCTCTTAATAAATGGACAAACGATCCAAAACGTAATTACAAATGCGATAGATTCCACGGCCTGGTTGCTGCGGGGAAATACAGGAACTAACCCGGCAATTAATTATCTAGGAACAGCCGATAATCAGGATTTGGTATTTCGCACCAATAACACAGAACGCATCCATCTACTTAAAACAGGAGAAGCAGGATTTGGGACAAATGCGCCGATATCTGCGGTTGATATACAGGGTCAAATTACATTAAGGGCAGGAGCTGCCAGCGGATCAATTTTACAATCTGATGTAAATGGAACCGGTTCCTGGCAGAGTGTGTCAAATATTGTAAATAACACTTTTCTAAACAATCTTTCCTGGGGGCTTTTAGGGAATTCAGGCACCAGTCCAGCTACAAATTTTGTAGGGACGACGGATGCAAATGATTTAGTTTTCAAAAGCTTCAATAGTGAAGGTCTGCGCCTGCAGGTGGGAGGAAATGTTGGCATTGGCACCGTGAATCCTTCAGCCACACTACATGTGTATTCCTCAAAAAGCATATTTACAACACTGCAATTAGAGAGTGCAACCGGTTACCCGATGTTGTTTTTAAAGGCAGACGGAGCAGGGTTAAATAATAAAAATTTTATTACATACGCTGATATTACGGGCAATCTGTATTTCACGGTAAACAATGATGCACAAACAGCCTCTACCAACTGGCTGCAAATGAATCGTACCGGATTAACTATAAATACTGTCTGTTTTCCAAATGGCAATGTAGGAATTGGAACAACTGCCCCCGGTGCAGCAATCGACATTAGAAGTGGCAATCCAAGTGATAACATGCGGATTGGAGACAATTCCAGCAGCACTTCCTATTTTAAAATCGGGAGAAATGCTAAAACCTTCAATCTGGATTTTACTTCCATGCAGGGAGCCTCAGCCGGATTTACATTTATGAGCGGAAAGTTTGGCGTTGGAACCACCACTCCTGCAGAATTATTCAGTGTATGCAGCGGTTCATTAGTTACGATAAATACAACAGGGAATATGAATGTAATCTCCGGGACTGCCACCTCTCCTGCAATCGGCTTCAACAAAAATCAAACAGGTTTTTATTCCGGAGGGCAAAATTTAATGAGCACAACAATAAACGGCTCTGCCTGTTTTACAATTGACCGGGGGAATTACAATATCAGTTTGTTTACTCCTGTTGCAACCGCTTCTGTTATTAGCAGTGGTACGGGGAACCTGCTTTTTGGAAATGCCGCAATAGCAGGCTCAGATAATATTATTTTAACCGCTGATCCAAGTAATCTCTCAAGCATTAGCGGAACTGATAATTACGTTTTGGGAAGTCATGTTTCTGTAACAGCATCAGGCAATATCATCGCAGGGATTGCAAATAGTGTTGGTTCCCCTGACGCTGTAATTTTGGGAAGCAACAATACGCTAACAGGCGGGGCTGGGAATAATCTGCTAATGGGCAGTTCCAATGTGCTATCCGGAGCGACTACCGGTAATAACATTATTTTAGGTGGCAGCTGTACCTTAACATCTGTCTTTGGATCTGCTGTTCTCAATCCGAATAATATAGCTTTCTCGCCGTCCGCTAACCTTACCTTTTATGGCATTTTCCCGCTTGGTTATAAATTTTATTCCAACACTACTTTTACGGCTGGAGTTGAAGTAGCAGCCGGAGGAGGTTCCTGGGCTTCCATTTCGGATAGAAATGTAAAGGAAAATATCACTGAATTAAATTATCAGGATGTTCTATCAGCTTTCTGTGCGCTACCGGTGGCCCAATGGTCCTATATCTCCCAAAGACCGGATCCTGAAGGTAAATACAATCAGTATAAGGTGCAGCCAAAACATATTGGCGTTATGGCGCAGGATTTTAAAGCGGCCTTTGGATATGGTGAGTTTGAAAACAGAATAACGGATTCTGACCTGATGGGTGTATTAAGTGCTTCTGTCGTGGCCTTAAATGAAAAGACAAATAAAATTGACAACCTGCAAAAACAAGTTTCTGCTTTAACGTTTCTTGTAAATAAACTCATCGGTCAGAACGCTCAGGACAAATAGAAATGAAAAAAATGATAATTCCTGCATTTCTGATGATTAGCCTGTATTGCCAGGCTCAGCTGCTGGTTAATAATGGTCAGGTGCTTCACACAGACCACGGGGCGAAAATACGCATACAGGGCTCCTTTATGAATGACTCCTCAGCCTTTTCAGATCACAATGGAAATATGGTTATTGATTCTTCTTTTATAAACGTTCATAAGAGTACACAAAAAGGGGATGGAGCATATGGTGTTTATGGGGATTGGCAGAACTCAGCTCATTTTTTAAGAGATACCAGCTATGTACACCTCCTTGGAAATTTGCAATATCTCAAAGGAGATAGTGCAACCTCTTTTTACAACTTATCTGCAGAGGGAAGTGGAAGAAAAATAATGCGTATAAACGCCTCTGTGTTTAACTGTTTGCAACTCCATGGTTTGGAGCTGGCAACTGATCAGGACACCTTATTTATTGAAAATGCCAGCCCAGGCGGACTACTTTCAAATACCGTATTTGGCTCCGAAGGCTTTGTTTCAACATTGGATTCCGGCTGTCTGGTCCGTAAGACTTCCGGCACTAATACGTATTATTTTCCATTTGGTTCCATAGCAGGAACACCCAGGTTCCGGCCTGTGATCATCACTCCTGATTCCGGAAGTGTAAATCAGTATGGACTGTCCATGCAAAACAAGAAAGCTGATCTGGATAAATACTATGTAGCCAATAAAGATTCGGATGTGTGTAAAGTAAATCCCCTTTTTTATCACACCATTCAAAGATTATCAGGTAGTTCAGCATGCGGTATCACAATTGGATATTTAAAAGCAATTGATGGCATTTTTTCTGAAATAGGTAATTGGCAAATGACAACAAGGAAATGGGAAAATATTCATAATGGAGCAGTGGGTATTATTAATAATTATCAGGCTGTAAACAGGGCAGCATGGAACTCATTTACCAGCAAACCTTTTGCCTTGCTTAATTTTAAACCTGTTATTGATTCCATCACCGGGCCAGATCTTTTGTGTAAGCAAATCCCTGAAACTTTCTCATCAGTTACTGATAACCTTTCCGATTATGTTTTCTCCTGGAGTTCAACGGGCGGTAATTTCAAAGGAGGCAGCACCCAACCGGATGTAACGCTGCTATTTACAGTCCCAGGGAGTAAAAATGTATTCTTAACAATTTTAGATACGGTTACTGGTTGTGCTTCAGGTTTGTTTACCAAATCCATTCAGGTATTTGCAGGTCCACGGGCAGGGTTTGGCATTTCTTATCAGAACCTTTTTGAAAATGTACCCATCACATTCTTGGATAGCAGCAGTGGATCTGTCCAATGGGCCTGGAACTTTGGTAATGGGCAAAATTCGACGATCGAAAACCCTCAAACAGCTTTTGCAAATTCCGGGGTATATACAATCCGGCAAATCGTGACTGACAAAAATGGTTGTCAGGATTCAGTTTCAAAAAGCCTTGATATAAAATGTTCGCTTAAAGTGCCTAATGTATTTACCCCTAACGGAGACGGGGTGAACGATGTTTTCCTTATTCAGGGACTCTGTATAACGCAGTACACACTTGAAATTCTGGATCGCTGGGGGTTGCTGGTTTATAGTGGAAACCAGTCAAGTGCTGCATGGGATGGACATACCCCCTCGGGACAGATGTGCCCGGAAGGAACATACTATTACACCTTAAAAGCTGAAATTGAAAATGAAACTGAACGTACAACTGAAAACAGTGCTGGATTTATAACCCTCTTAAAATGAAACTGAACGGCCTTCTTTTTATAATAATCGTGACAAGCAGCTGTTACGGTCAGGTACCGGATACAGCTGAAACGTGTAAACTTCACATTTCAGCGAATGGGGAGACTGGAATTGTAACATATTACGGGGCCCTAAATCAAAGATCAGTTCCATTTTCTTCAAACAATCGCCCTTCCAGTCAACTTGGTTTATTTGGGCAATACAAAGCTTTTTTGATTTCGGTCCATTATGCTCATCTGCAGTTTGGTGAAGCAAATAATAACTACCAAAAGGCGGGAAATTTTAAAGCAACCGGAAACGCTATAGGCATTGACCTCTCATATCATTCATTTTATAAAAAGAGGGTAAGTGTGGAATTGGGAGCTGGCATTGAAAAGTTACTATTCAATCTTTCAGAGGATCTTCAGGATGAACAGGGAGAGCCCTTTTACTATTGGAGTGATGGAACCATAAGAAATATGCCGCAAACTTTTACGAATCTCTTTATTGCAAAGCAGGTTACAAGAGACTATAAATATTCAACAGATGAGGGAAATTTTAAAAGTTTACTTGCAAGCTTAAGCGCTGACCTGAATTTACGGATTTCAAGACGCCTTGCTGCAAATTTCCGATCCACACTTTTCCTGCCACTCCAGGGAAAACTTGACAATATAAAAAGCCCTTCTGCTGCCTTTTTATTTTTTAACAGGGTAGGGGTCACTTCTTATTTTGGCAAAGCGCCAAGGCAAACGGAAAATCCCAGGTACAAGGACGTGGATTTTCAGGCATTGGAAATGCAGGATACGGATGGGGATGGGGTAAAGGATTTTAAGGACCGGTGCCCTGATACACCAAAGGGAGTAAAAGTAGATCACCAGGGTTGTTTAATTGATTCAGACGGGGATGGCATCCCGGATATCTACGATAAGGAACCGCACACAAAAAAAAGGATGTTGACAGATAAAGATGGGATAGGGCAGGCCCCCTCAAAAGAAATAATTGATGGTAAAGATGATGGAAACAATGATGAAAAGGATGAGTAATCAAATGAATAATCTATGATTAGTCGAATATAACCTATGAAACCCCTGTATTATATTTTACTGCTCTTTTGTATCCCTTCACTTGGGCAAACAGTAACCGACACTTCTGCTGCGGAGGAATCCATAAAACTGCGCCACATTGAAGGGATAAGGGGCTTTGATTTATCCTATGGCTTAAATCCATATGGCAATCAATTCGGCTTTGGTTATGCGCAATATGAAAGCGACAATTTTATCGGCCGGATAGTTTTAAATTATGAATCAGGGAAAATTAATTTAACAACATACTCCACCCAGTATTTATTTATTGAGTTTAACAGCACAGTGTGCAGATTGAAAAAACGTTTCTTTCTGAATTTAGCATATGGAGCCCTTGCGGGCCAGGAAAACTCAGGCAATGAGGTGTTAAATACAAAAGCCAACACCTTTGAATATGGATTGCTGTTGGGAGTAAACGCTGAAATATACATCCTCAATAGATTTTCAGTTCTTATAGAGTTCAAACAGATTTGGGATAATGGTTCCGGCTTTGGCTCTTTCAGATATTATTCGAATACAGGTTTAAGATTCAATTTATAAAATGAAAACACGATGAAGAAAATGTTTCTGGTCTTTGCAATCGCCAGGCTGGTTGCTGTTTTGTATGGCCAACCCTTGACAAAAATAAATGATATGACCTTTGGAGGAGTAAACTCAGATAGGGCCATATTCACTTTCCTCGATACGTTTGGAAATTGTTATGTGTTCGGCAACATCACCCTCTCCTCACCACCCGCAGATATTACTGAACAATTCGGAGGAAGTGATTATTCGGCAGTTAGATATGATAAAAACGGAAATAAAGTTTGGAGTAATTCGTATGGAGGCTCAGAGGATGATATTTTATACAAGGTAATTCCAAATTCTACCGGCTTTTTGCTGATAGGCATTTCATTCAGCGGCAATAACGGTAATAAGACCAGCACTGCAAGCTGCATTAATCCTTATCCCGGCTCTTTGATCAATAGCAGCAGAAGTGTTTGGCTGGTTCAAATCGACTTTTTGGGAAATATCCTCAGTCAAAATCAGGTTTGCACAGATGTAGCGTTTGGGTCAACATATAGCAGGGCCCAGGTGGAGGAAATTACAGATTTTAAGCAGCTCTCCAATAAGGAGTATATTCTATTTGGCAATTTTACAAGCTTCAGTGGCCCGATAGGTACTAATTTCCTGATCAACAATTTTATCGGGTATATGCGTTTGGACACCTCTTACAATTACATAAAAGCTGTACCTGTTCTTGGTTCACCAGTTCAGACCGCTGTTCCCGCACAATATGTGACCTATACCGAAGTGTATAATGGTATAGCAGGAGAAGTGCTGGAATTGCCTAATGGCAATTTAATATTTTCTTACACCTCCGAGCAAACCTATAACCGGGCTGGCTGTGGTGATAATTCTACGAACGTTTTTTCTTATGCCAGGACCTCCTTGTATTCCATGCTCGATGTACCCATGGGGAATCAGGGATATGGAAGCGACTATGGTTATTCAGCAGCGAGGAAAATGATCTATTATAATAATTCGGTTTATCTTTTCATGCAGCACATTCCACTCCCGGTAAATACAGTTAACTATTATGGGACGTGTGCCCCACTTCCATTCTATATCCGGACTGCTCCTGCAAGAACCAATACAGGGAAGATGGATTGCTGGATCGTTAAACTTTCAACTGCAATGGTGCCTGAAGCGGATTATGCCTTCGGGGCAAACGATGATGTGACTGTGGATGATGTAATTACAGATGGAACAAATTTAATCCTGGGAACAACGGTAAACAGTGGCATTGGATTTGACAAAACAAGCCCTGGCAAGGGAGGTGAGGATTACTGGATTTTAAATATTGACCCAATCACTATGACCAGCAATTCAGATTATTGTTATGGTGGCAGTAATGATGATCTTTTGAGTCGAATAGGATTAATGAACGATGTTTTTCTTTTAACCGGCAGTTCTTACAGTGATGCCGGATTTGATAAGTCAGCAAATAACCTCTCAGGTAGCACTGCAACTACTGATCAGTGGACTGTAGTTTTGTGCCAAACCCCTGCTCCGCCAGTGATACAGGAGGCAGGCAGTTTTAACCTGTTGCTATGCTGTAAAAATTCTCCGGCTACAGTTAACATTAGCAATCCCGTACCAGGGTACAGCTATAATTGGTACATCAGTGCGACGGGCCCTTCTGTTTATACAGGGAATTCCTATACTACGCCTTCCAACATTTTAATCTCAACATCCTTGTTCGTCGATCAAAATAATGGGTATTGCGGCAGTTCCCGGACAGGTTTTAGTTTATATCCGATTCCCACGCCGAAACCGCCTTCTATTTCCCCGGATACAATAGTCTGTAAGGGTAAAACACTTAGGGTAATTGCTCAAACTGATACGCTGGGTATTGGCACATTTCCGGGATATACCCGCTGGTATGATTCCACTGGTACACATCTGATCCATACCGGCGATACATTGGAAATGAAAAACTTTACAGACAATAAAACATTTTATGTGAGTACCATTGATAGCGTTTATGTTCCCGCCTCAAATTTTGGTCCCCTTGTTTGTGAGAGTGCAGAAGAGAGAATTCAAACATCTGTTGATACAGCCCAAACTCCGGCAATGACAATGCCTCCCTATTATTGCTACGGGACGAGTGCTACGCTGAGTCTGACAAATGAGTTAAGCGGGAACACAGTAGGCTGGATCCATGGTATTAACCTCCCGATACCCGGAAATTCCTTTACAATTAATAATTTAATCAGCAATGACAGCGTATTGGTTGTACAAGTGGATAAATACGGTTGCGAATCGCCCTGGAGGAAATTTATTTTAAATGTGGCGAAGGATTCTGCTTTGGCTCCAATTATTCCGGTAAAGAGCATGTATTGCTATGGAACTTCTCCGGTTTTCAGTGTTACAAATGGTGCTGGCAATGTTATAAAATGGTACGACACGCAAAATATGCTTGTGTATACAGGTAACAAATTTACACTGCCCAACATTCATTTAACTGACACAATAAGCCTCTTCCAGATTCAACCCTCAGGCTGCACTTCACTGGAGAATACATACATTTTTAAGGTGGCTGGCGACAGCTCCCAAATGCCCCAGTCTGATTTGAAAGCAGGTTATTGCAGGGGCGATAATGTTGTCCTGACAGTTTCCTATCCGCTTAATGCGGGTATTAACTGGTACAATTCCTCAGGTAAACTTATTTATTCAGGGAATCCATTTGTTCAAAATAATATTTTGGTAAATGATACCATTTATACCAGTTCTGTTGGAACCAACGGATGTGTTTCGCCTTTGGAAAAACTTATCGTTGCAGCAACGATGCCCACATCCGCTTTTAGTGCCACCGATACAACAATGAGTCCCGGTGATGCGACTCATTTTTTAAATACTTCTACCGCCGGAATAACATTTAACTGGAGCTTTGGTGACAACTCAGTTTCCGCATCTGTTGACCCCTGGCATTTCTATAATTCTCCGGGAGTATATACCATTCAGTTAATAACCACAGATGCCAATGGTTGCACCGACACCCTGACAAAGCACTCTTATATTCATGTTGGGGCATTTATGAGTATTAATGAGTTAATTACTGCTACAGGGTTTAGGATCTACCCCAACCCATTTAAAGATCAGCTTACCATTGAGAATAAAACCGGAGGAGAGCCGTGCACTATTTGTCTTACGGATGTTTTAGGGCAAGTTATTGATCTTGAGATCGTATATGGAAGTCGTTCAATAAGTACTGATGGATTACCTGCCGGGATATATTTTATTCAGATTAAAAAAGGGCAGGCGATAAGAACAGTCAAATTACTAAAGGCTGATAAATGAAAAGTGCAATCCTGTTATTTGCCTTACTGCTGTTCTATAGCTGTGATACCAGAAAGGATTTTAATGCGGGTCTGAATTTAACCCCACAGATACAGATAAGAAGGGACGACTCTAATTTTAATCCTCAGGGAGGCTACCAGCAAATCTTAACAGATTCCCTAAAATTAAGTCAAGGTCTTTATTATTTCGATTACTGGTTACAAACAAATGAGATTCCGCCCAGTGTGTCAGTAACTGTAAATATTACCGGAACAGGATTTTTTCAAAATCCTGTAGAGCCAGGAATGGTTAGGTATATATTCTGTCCTAATACCGTGGGATTTCAAAGTGTAAATTTAAAAGTTGTTGATGATTATGGTCTGACTGCAGGTTCACGCCTGAATCTAACGACTTTTTTTAATTTACCTCCTGTTGCCAGTTTAACTTACCTGAATACCTCAATCCTGGACCCGCTCCAATATAAGCTGGATGCCAGTGGGAGTTATGATAAGGATGCCAAATACGGGGGAACAATCATTAATTATCAGTTTAGTATTTCGCCCAACTATCAGGTTACTACTCCTTATAATTTTATCAGCTATATTTTTCCTTCTGCTGGTCATTATCAAATAACTTTAAGGGTGGAAGATAATGATTATGAATGGTCTCCGGGAAATGTACTTTATATTAATGTACCTTGAAATACAGGATGAGCAGGTTTGCCTAAGTACTTATTTACCTGAAGTGGAATCCTTACAACGGCTGAAAATCAGCTCATCCATTTCCAGCAGGGAAGCGATTGCCAGTTGGGAATAGTTCTGCGAGGAATTTCTGAAACATCCGCAACTGGTCTGCCATATCTGCTTGATTAATTCCTGGCTTCCTTCACTTGGGCATATTTTGTCAATAACGGGTGATACATTCCCGGCACCGGCATGGTACACATGCAATACCAGCAAACGGAACCACAAATCATTTTCATTGTATTTTATACCGTTCCGGTCTAACATAAAGCGTGTCTCAGGTAAACAAATAGTACGTATCAGTTTGGCTGCTGCCCAGGCTGATTTGTCAAAGTCTTTTCGTTCATCCTCGTACTTGTTTACCTTTAGCCCCATACGCAGAGCCACAGCACGCATTAGCTGAAATGCGCCGTAAGCACCTGCTGTGGATTTTTGCAACCTGCCAGGACTTTCGATCAGAATAATTGCCTGCGCATAAAATGGATCTGTATCCTCCCGTTCAAATATCCTCACAGCTCTGTCTATACTTGCCAAAACAGGTTCAATTTTATAAAAATCACTCTTCCCTGCAGTAAACAGGATATTTTCATCCTTATTCAGGCAATTGGCTTCCTGAATACTGTCTAAAAAATGATCTTTTACCTTACTGTTCATTTTCAGCCAGTCTTTGGAAGAAAATTTGGTAATTAATTCCCGGTTGCTGGATATACTCAGATAACCAGAGTCAGGAGACGTCCGCATAATTTTCCTCCAGAATTGCGCTTGGGGTAAAATATCCCAGCGTTCTTCATAAATAGCGTGATTGGATAGAAATGTATAAGCCACGGAATCGCACAATCCGGATACACATACTTTATCATAACTGATTTTTAATGGCAACACAGGCTTGATGGGCCTTTTCGAAGCAATTAAGGACGAACTAAGAATCAGTACTGTAACTAACCCTGATAAACAACTTTTATACCTTCCGATCATATCTTACAAGGATAACACAGTGAATGCACAATTTTCATGCCCTTCAGACTCTTTTATGAACTGGTATACGTTAATAAAGGAAAAAGGTTTCAGGAGTGTTCTTCCCAGATGCCGCATAAATGAATGATTGTTTCAACAGCTTTCTGCATGTCCTGAACAGATACCCATTCATGCCTGGAATGGAAGGCATGTTCACCGGCAAAAATATTCGGGCAGGGAAGCCCCATAAAGGATAAACGTGAACCATCCGTCCCTCCACGTATGCTTGATCGGGTAGGATTTAAGCCGGCTCTGGTTATAGCTTCAATGGCATAAGCCGCCACCTGCGGGTGCTTATTGAGTATAAGCTTCATGTTACGGTATTGTTCCTGAACCTTAAATTCGAAAGTGGAATGTGGGTAATTACCAACAATTTGTTCAGTAAGCGCTCTGAGCATTTTTTCATGCTTTACAAGGCCCTCATTGGTAAAATCGCGAATGATGAAATTCAGGGTAGCTTTCTCAATCATACCGCTAATACTGACCGGATGAATAAAGCCTTCCATTTTTTCAGTCGTCTCCGGAGAAAGCCGGTCTTTTGGAAGTGCTTCGATGAGGGCTGATGCTATTTTAATGGCACTTTCCATTTTATTTTTGGCAAAGCCGGGGTGAGTACTTACCCCATTAATTGTAATAGACACTGCATCGGCTGAAAAGGTTTCATCTTCCAGATGACCTGCAGATTCTCCATCCATGGTGTATCCAAAGTCAGCGCCCAGTTTTTTGATATCCACCTTGTCAACTCCCCGTCCAATCTCCTCGTCAGGAGTGAATAATATTTTTATTGTTCCGTGTTTTACTTCCGGGTGGCTGACTAAAAAATATGCGGCATCCATTATTTCAGCAAGACCGGCTTTGTTGTCAGCCCCCAGCAAGGTTGTTCCATCTGCGGTAATAATATCATTTCCGGTTTGATCCTTTAATGCAGGATGCTCAGAAACAAGAATAACCTGTGTTTTATCCTTTGGCAAAGACAGGTCGTTGCCCTTGTAGTTTTTATGAATCACAGGATTTACATTCTTACCGCTGCAGTCAGGAGAAGTATCCATGTGCGAGCAAAAACAAATGACCGGAACTTTCTTGTTTGTGTTGGATGGAATGGTCGCATATACATAACAATAATCATCCATATGGGCATCTTCAATTCCCATTTCCAATAACTCCTTTACCAGGAGCCTGCCAAGGTCCTTCTGTTTTTCTGTGGAAGGATAGGTTTTTGATTCCGGATCAGACTGGGTATCAATTTTTACATACCTTAAAAAGCGCTCTGAAACTGTGTAGTCGAATTTTAACATGGTTTAGGAATTATTATAACAGAACATACATTTAAATATGCTCTATGTATAAAGATATAATACTTTTGTGAACGATAATTAGTGTATGAAAATAGCAGAAGAACTAAAAAAGAGGCGAACATTTGCCATCATCAGTCACCCGGATGCCGGAAAAACCACCTTGACTGAGAAATTACTCTTATTCGGAGGTGCAATTCAGACAGCTGGTGCAGTTAAATCGAACAAGATTAAGAAGACTGCGACTTCTGATTTTATGGAGATTGAAAAGCAACGCGGTATATCGGTAGCTACTTCCGTCATGGTATTCGATTACAAAAATGTTCAGATAAATCTGCTGGACACACCAGGTCATAAGGATTTTGCAGAGGATACCTACCGAACACTTTCTGCAGTAGACAGCGTTATTCTGGTAATTGATTGTGTAAAGGGAGTAGAGGAGCAGACAGAGAAACTTATGAATGTATGCCGTATGCGGAATACTCCTGTAATTGTATTTATCAATAAAATGGACAGGGAAGGAAGAGACCCCTTCGATTTGTTGGATGAACTGGAAGAAAAACTAAATATTAAGGTAAGACCGCTTAGCTGGCCGATTGGGATTGGTGCTACGTTTAAAGGAGTATATAATTTGTATGAAAAAAACCTGAATTTATTCAATGCCAGCAAAACGAAAATAGAACGGGATATTATTGCTATAAAGGATTTAAAAGATAAAACCCTTGAGTTGGAAGTTGGGGAAGACCCAGCCAATAAACTTCGCGAAGACATTCATCTGATTGAAGGGGTATATGAAACATTTAATACCGAACCTTATTTGGCGGGTGAACTTGCACCTGTTTTTTTTGGAAGCGCACTCAATAACTTTGGGGTTCAGGAGTTGCTGGATACTTTTATTCGCATATCACCCACACCTGCCGGCAGAAAAGCGGACCTGCGTTTCGTCAAACCCGAAGAGGAGCAATTCAGCGGATTTATTTTCAAGATACATGCCAACCTGGATCCCCGGCACCGGGATCGTATTGCCTTTTTAAGGGTATGTTCAGGTAGATTTGAGCGGAATAAATTTTTTCACCATGTACGATTGAATAAAGACATTAAATTCAGTAATCCTGTAACCTTTATGGCACAGGATAAGAATCTGATCGAGGAGGCATACGCCGGTGATGTGATTGGCTTGTATGATACAGGAAGTTTTAAGATAGGGGATACATTAACAGAAGGAGAAAACTTTCTATACCAGGGAGTGCCTAGTTTTTCGCCAGAGCTATTTAAAGAAGTGGAAAATAAAGATCCGATGAAATCCAAGCAATTGGAGAAAGGATTGAGTCAGCTGACAGATGAAGGAGTTGCTCAGCTGTTTACCCAGCAGCCGGGAAATCGGAAAATTATCGGTACTGTCGGGGAGCTTCAGTTCGAAGTGATTCAATACCGTTTGAAGAATGAGTATGCGGCGTCCTGTGAATTCAGGCCTTTGAATTATTATAAAGCCTGTTGGGTAACCTCAGAAAATAAGCCAGCGATGGAAGAGTTCCTGCGATTGAAATCCAATTATATTGTTATCGATAAAGACGGGAATCCTGTGTTCCTTGCGCAGTCTGAATGGATTTTGGGAATGGCTCAGGAAACGCATCCGCATGTGCAGTTTCATTTTACTTCTGAATTTAAGCGGGAGTTAGCTGTAAACAGCTAACCAGAAAAATCAGTAATACCTGAGTGGAATAACTTCGGCTATGTATTTTGCCAAACGTATCACCTGACGCGTATAACCGTATTCATTATCATACCACACATATAGCACGATGTTCGTCTTGTCTTCTCCAACAATGGTAGCCTGGCTGTCAAAAACAGCAGGGCATGGATTTCCAATCACATCAGAAGATACCAGTTCATTGCTATAGTAATACTGAATTTGTTCAACGAGGTCACCTTTAAGAGCGGCATTTTTAATGATGTCGTTCACCGATTCTTTACTGGTCTCTTTCTTGACCGTAAGAGCTAAAATTGCCAACGAAACATTTGGAGTTGGGACGCGCACTGAATTCGCAGTTAATTTTCCCTTTAAAACAGGCAGCACTTTAGTGATGGCACTTCCGGCACCGGTTTCAGTAATAACCATGTTCAGTGCAGCAGCACGGCCACGGCGGTATTTAGGGTGAAAGTTGTCAAGCAGGTTTTGGTCGTTGGTATAAGAATGAATGGTTTCAATATGTCCGTGAGAAATCCCTAATTTATCCTCAATGACTTTTAATACCGGAATAATAGCATTAGTCGTGCAACTGGCAGCAGAGAATATCTGCTCCTTCGCGATGTCGAGTGAACCCTGATTGATTCCATAAACAACATTGGGGATATTTCCCTTGCCGGGAGCAGTTAATAATACTTTGCTTATTCCTTTTGATTTCAGGTGTCTGGACAAACCTTCCCGGTCACGTGCAACACCTGTATTATCTATCAGTAAAGCATCCTTGATCCCATAGGATTCATAATCTATTTCATCCGGATTCTTAGCCCCGATCATTTTAATGGTGTGACCGTTAACAATCAGGGCACTGTTCTCAAGGTCTTCAATAATAGTTCCCGGAAAAGGGCCATGGACAGAATCAGTCCTGAATAAGTCGGCTCTCTTAGTAATGTCCTCCTTTGAGTTGGTGCGGATAACGATAGCTCTAAGACGCAACTGCATACCTTTACCGGCCTGGGCTATAATTTCTCTTGCAGCCAGACGTCCTATCCGGCCAAAGCCATACAAAACAACATCTTTGGGTTTTAATTTATTTTTATCAGTCCCAATGTAACCTGTCAGTTTATTACCGACAAAATCAGCAGCGGATTTAAAATTTGCTTTCTCGTTTAACCATTCACTGCAAAGCCGGCCAATATCGATGCGTGAGGGAGCAAGATCTATAGACTGCAATTCTTTAGCAAGCAAAATGGTATCAAAGATATGAATGGGTTGTTTCACCATCTGTTTGGCATACAAATGAAGATTCATGATCTCACTGGAACTACGGTCTATCAGTTGATTTCGGAAGATGATAAGCTCTACCGATTTCTCGAACCACAAAGCACCAACTACTTTTATTAATTCAATAGCCGCCTTCTCTTGCTCAATCCAGGTTACTAATTCACTTTCATAGGTACTTGCCTTTAGAATGGAATCTGTTACAATAGCCATATTATCCTAAATATGCTTTAAGTAATTTACTGCGGGAATTGTGACGTAGTCTGCGAATGGCTTTTTCTTTGATTTGCCTTACACGCTCACGTGTCAGGTCAAATTTGGCACCGATTTCTTCCAGCGTCAGACCATGATTTTGTCCGATTCCAAAGAAAAGTTTTATAACATCCCTTTCACGCTCCGTTAAAGTGGAAAGCGAACGTTCAATTTCACGCTGCAAAGATTCATTCATCAAGCCATTGTCGGCCTTGGGCGAATCAGGGTTAATCAATACATCCAACAGGCTGTTATCTTCTCCATTTACAAAAGGTGCATCCATGGATACATGCCGTCCTGATACACGCATGGTATCAGCCACTTTGTCTTCCGGAAGGTCCAGCAGGTTGGAAAGCTCTTCCACACTTGGCTCACGTTCAAATTCCTGTTCCAGCTTTGAAAATGCCTTATTGATCTTGTTCAATGAGCCAACCTGATTCAAAGGCAGACGCACAATACGGGACTGTTCGGCAAGCGCCTGTAATATAGATTGCCGTATCCACCATACCGCATAAGATATAAATTTGAAACCGCGTGTTTCGTCAAACCGCTTTGCCGCTTTAATAAGACCAAGATTTCCTTCGTTAATTAAATCAGGCAGACTCAAGCCCTGATTCTGGTATTGCTTCGCCACTGAAACCACAAACCGCAAATTTGCTTTTGTTAATTTTTCCAGGGCAATCTGATCCCCGTCTCTGATACGTTTAGCCAAAGACACTTCCTCTTCAGCAGTAATAAGTTCCTCACGTCCGATTTCCTGCAGATATTTATCCAGAGAAGCGCTTTCGCGATTGGTAATCGATTTTGTAATTTTTAGTTGTCTCATGTAATGGGTTTACAATTCAACGCAAATATATTTCAATTATTGCCACTTGTCAAGGTGAAAGGGCAATTATAATTAACTGGTTATCAGAAGAATTGAATATTTAAGATAAATAACAGAAAGCCCCCTTTAAGGGGGGGCTTTTGGACGATTAAACTGATTTTTTAACAAATTTACATGCCGAAACCGTAATACCCACGAATTCCATTTGTATAAATACCCTCTATCAGAATGCCGCCGTCTTTGTTTTCAATGGCATTTTTCAGTTCGTCCAGTGTGCTGACGTCTTTTTTGTCAACCTTGGTAATAATAAAACCCTCATTTATGCCTGCCGCTCTCAGTTTGCCACCATTGAGGCGGACTATTTTGAGGCCATTGCGGATCCTCAGTCGTTTTAATTCATCTGGGGCAGCCTGTTCGAAACTGGCCCCAAGAACGCTAAGCGCTTCCGGAGTTTCCTTTTTAACCATACTTGTATTCCCCTTTCTGTTTTTGAGTGTGAGAGTTGCAGCCGACTCATTGCCATTCCTTTTAAACGAAATCAAGAGTTGATCACCAGGCCGGAATTTACCAACCTGTTCCTGTAATTCAGTAACATTATCTACTTTTACATCAGCTATTTTTGTGATTATATCTCCTGCTTTTATACCAGCGTCTTCACCTGCGCCCCCCTCTGTAACGGCATTAACAAATACACCATTAAAATCCTTTATTTTTCTTTCTGCGGCCAGTTTAGCGTCAATATCCTGAATACTTATTCCTAAAAATGCCCTTTGCACCTCACCAAATTCCAGCAGGTCAGCTGTCACTTTTTTTACAATGTTAACAGGAATGGCAAAGGAGTAACCTGAATAAGAGCCGGTATTTGTTTTTATGG
Source organism: Bacteroidota bacterium (assembly GCA_013286805.1). Classification (GTDB taxonomy): domain Bacteria; phylum Bacteroidota; class Bacteroidia; order JABDFU01; family JABDFU01; genus JABDFU01. Next base: position 24,973 of record JABDEY010000006.1, read on the forward strand.
CAGCGTTAATGCCAACAAGTTGCCCGTTGGTGTTAACCAATGCACCCCCGCTGTTCCCGGGGTTGATTGCTGCATCTGTTTGAATATAGGATTCAATGGGATAAACACCATGTTCGGGGTCCGACTCAAGTATATCCAGATTCCTTCCTTTGGCGCTGACGATACCTGCGGTTACGGTTGAAGTAAGATTGAAGGGGTTTCCCACTGCAAGGACCCATTCGCCTACTTTCAGTTCATCCGAATTGCCATAACTGACAACAGGAAGATTCTGTTCTTTAATTTTTATCAGCGCAAGGTCAGTGTTAGGATCCCTGCCAATGATAGTGGCCGGATACGAGCGTTTATCATTTAGAACAACCTCAATTTTATCTGCTCCTTCAATCACATGATTATTGGTTATTATATATCCATCCCCGCTGATAATGACTCCCGAGCCGGCAGACATTTCCCGCAAAGGCGCCTGTTGCTGAGGCCTTACTCCAAAAAATAAATTATAAAAGGGGTCATTGCTGTAAGCCAGACTTCGGTTATCCCTGGCAAGAGAAGTTTTTATGTGAACTACAGCGTGAACTGTTAATTCTGCAGCATTCACAAAGTTTACCGAAGGTTCAGCTGGACTTTCCGGCATACTTACCAATTTTACATCTCTGGAAGCTATCTGCTTATCTCCATAGTTAACTTCCTGTTTTTTAAGTAGATGGTCAATCTCAAGTGAAGTGATACCACCAATCCCTGCGACGAGGAAAATACCGAGCAATTTTTTCATTGGTTAGGTTTTTAAGGTTAGTATATAATTTTTAAAAGGGTTCATGTTTATTGCTGAATAAACAACACAAATTTCAGACCTTTATTTTAATAGTTATACATATTTAACAAAGTTTAACGTTGGATTTTAGCCTACCTTTAGATCACAAATGGCTCCATTTAAAGATAAACTTCAGGTATTTATTATGGGCCTCATGTTGGGTTTACTGGTAGGATGTGGTTTTTTTATATTTAAGCTCGATGATTACTTCAGGGAGCTAGATTTCTACAAGCATTTATCCCAGCGGCAGGAGCCTGTTCAGGAAGAAAAGGTAAATGAGAAACTAAATGGGAAAAACAAGGTGACAACTCCCTATCAGCCTGTTGCTAAATTGAAAATAACAGAGGTCAACGTTGATTCAGTTCGAAACGCGACTGAACCTGTCAGCAGAACCTCAGATTCTATTCCGGAAAGGGACACTCTAACAATTCCTGCGTTGGCCGGCGGAATTCCGGATCGGGATAATTCAATTGTAGTCAGGAAAGATGAACTTCTTGAAACCAGGCAGGTAGAACTTTTGAATATGACGATGCTTGCTTCCACAAGCAAAGATTCCCTGCTTCAAAAAGTAAGCGGAATACGGGATGATGGAAACAGCGGGAAACAAGCTATAACTGTAGAATTCTGGCATTCCCCTATCAATTACAAAGGATATAAAATGGCAAAAAATAAAGTTGTACTATTTGGAATGGACCGACCGGAAGAAATCAGTTTATATAAGCTGGATGAGGGAATTTATATTAAACTTCAGAAGGGGGTTTATAAACTGGATTATACAAATGTTTTCAGGCAGTTGGAACGGATAAATGATGAGGCTTTATTAGCACGTTTAAAATGAAGAGCAATTTTTATAAATACCAGGCAACGGGAAATGATTTTGTAATCATTGATAACCGGGATATGCGTTTTAATAAAGAGAATTCAACCCGGATTTCGGAACTCTGTAACCGGCGGTTTGGAATTGGAGCAGACGGGTTGATTGTTTTGCAAAATTTAACCGGTTATGATTTTGAAATGCTGTATTATAATTCCGATGGAAAGCCCGGAAGTTTATGTGGAAATGGGGGAAGATGCATAGTTGCGCTGGCGCATAAACTTGGAATTATTACTGAAAAAGCAAGGTTCATTGCAATGGACGGTGAACACAGGGCGATCATTAAGGATGACTGGATTTGCCTGAAAATGAATGATGTTTCAGACATAGAACGGAATTCCGATTTTTATTTTTTAAACACAGGATCCCCCCATTATGTGAAATTTGTTAAAGACATTCATCATTTTGATGTCTCTGACTCGGGTAAAACCATACGCTTCAGCGACCGTTTTAAAGCTCAGGGCACGAATGTTGATTTTATAGAAAAAGAAAAAGATTTTTTGTTTGTTCGAACCTATGAAAGAGGAGTAGAAGGAGAAACCTTTTCCTGTGGTACAGGAGTAACAGCTGCTGCATTGGTGGCCGCATTGACGAATTCCTTAGGCAACGCAGAGATGTGTGCTGTAAAAACGATGGGTGGCAATCTGACAGTAAGGTTTAATCAAAAGAAAGATAATTCCTTTGATAATATCTGGTTAGAAGGCCCTGTATCTTTTGTGTTTAAAGGAGAGGTAGAGATTTAAATTTTAGCTATCTTTAGGGCTATGTCCGATAAATTGATTCGTCCTTTGCAGGATTGGTTTGAACAGCAAGCCTTTGGTGTTTGCAGTTGGTGGGGAAATAAGCTAGGCATAAGTTCCACGCATATACGTTTATATTTTATCTACCTCTCTTTTTTTACAGCGGGCTCTCCTGTAATTGTGTATTTCATCATGGCCTTCCTGCTTGAACACAAGGACTATTTTAAGTTTGGCCGGCAGCGCTCTGCCCGCCTGACGTTCTGGGATATTTAGAATCTATGCAAAGGAGTTTATTTTTTTTGGTTTTTTTTGTTACAATTTCCTTTTTTTCCTTTTCTCAGAAGGAAAAGAACAAGGATTTCTCTAAAACGAATTTTCCGGGGGACGCCAAAGGGCTAAAGGATGCGGAAAAGGCTATCGGAAAGGGGGATGATTTGTATAACAAAGGTCATCTTTTCTATAGTCAGGCATTGGAATTCTATTTGCTTGCTCAGGATTTCAATCCGGACAACGCTGAGCTTAATTATAAAATCGGATCCTGTTATTTGTGGTCAACTTCAAAATTGAAAGCGATCCCCTTCCTGGAAAAGGCCCAGAAATTAAATATGAGAGTGGATCCGCTGCTGCATTTTATGTTAGGCCGGGCTTATCATTTAAATCTGCAATGGGATAAAGCAATAGCCGAATACAACAAGGCATTAAAGGCAGTGAATGTCACTGACAGCAAGGAAAAGGGAGAAGAGTTGCAAAACTACATTGCAGAATGCAAAAATGGAAAGGAATTGGTTAAAAAGCCGGTAAATGTTAAAATCGAAAATGTGGGACCCGCCATTAACACAATTTACCCCGACTATGGTGCTGTGATTTCTGCAGATGAATCGGTAATGATTTTTACATCTAAAAGAAATACGAACATAGGGGCAGACAAGAACATTGATCCTATGACCAAGCAATTCTATGAGGACATTTATATCTCTAATAAAAAAGATGGTAAATGGGAAGAAGCGCAAAATATTGGCAGCCCAATTAACGATGCTAAAAATAATGCGACAGCAGGAATCTCCCTGGACGGGCAGACGCTGTTCATCTATTTTGGTGATCATGGAGGTGATATTGGTCAAACACAGTTAAAAGGGGATAAATGGCAGGAGCCAAAATTATTTGGAGGAAATATTAATACCAAATACCAGGAAAGCTCAGCTTCCCTTTCCTATGATGGAAAGACACTATACTTTGTAAGTGACAGACCAGGAGGTTTAGGAGACCGGGATATTTATTATTGTATAAAAGATGCCAGCGGTAAATGGGGGGACCCCATTAATATGGGACCAGAAATTAATACTTTTTATGGTGAGGAGGGTGTGTTCGCACATCCGGATGGAAAAACACTCTATTTCAGTTCACAAGGATGGAATTCAATGGGAGGATACGATGTATTCAAATCAACGCTTGGAGCAAATGGAAAATGGTCTAAGCCTGTCAATATGGGCTACCCTATTAATACTCCCGATGACGATGTGTTTTTTGTATTGTCCGGCAGCGGGAAACACGGATACTATGCTTCAGCAAAAGGTGATTCTTATGGTGAAAAGGATATTTATATGATTTCATTTTTGGAAAGCGCTAAAGACAGCTCTTCCGTAAAAGCAGATTCAGTTAAAACAGTTACTTCACAAACGACATTGTTAAAAGGTATTATCACCGATGCGCAGACAGGGGTTCCGCTTGAAGCAACAATAGAGGTAGTAGACAATCAGAAAGATATTGTGATAGCAAGTTTTAATTCCAACAGTTCAAGTGGTAAGTATTTGATTTCTCTTCCATCCGGGAAAAATTATGGAATTGCAGTAAAATCAACCGGTTATTTGTTTCATTCTGAAAATTTTGATATTCCCGCAGCAGGTTCGTATCAGGAAATTGAAAAAAATATTGCGCTTAATAAGATAGAAGCGGGAAGTAAAATTATCCTTAACAATATTTTCTTTGATACCGGAAAATCAGACCTGAGGGTAGAATCCACTAATGAGCTGGAACGATTGCTGCAGCTTATGAATGAGGTGTTGACTTTAAAAATTGAAATATCGGGTCATACTGATAACGTCGGAAGTGCGGAATACAACAAAGGATTATCAGAGGCACGTGCCAAATCTGTAGTTGAATACCTTATAAAGAAAGGAATTGACAAAAACCGCATGGTATTTAAGGGATACGGGTTTACTCAGCCGATTGCAGATAATTTAACCGAAGAGGGGAGGCAGCAAAACCGCAGGACGGAATTTAAAATTATGAGTAAGTAATAAAAATCCCCCGACATTTGGGTAGCGCATCCGGCTCTTAGTACCCTAAAACGGGTATAAAGTAGACTAAACATTGCTTCGCAAAGCAAGTCTACTTAATTTAATCGTCTTGGAACAATCATCTCAAAACGGGGTATAAATATCTCAAATGTTTCCCCGTCTACCTCCCTGCGCATCAGGTAGGTGCCATGCATACTGCCAATCTCACTGCCTAGTATACAACCCGATTCATATTCGTAAAACTGGCCTGGATTAATAACAGGTTGTAAGCCAACAACACCTTCTCCTTCAATTTCACGTTTCTGAGCATGGGAATCAAAAACAATCCAATGTCTGCGCATTAATTGTACAGTAAAATCGCTGTTGTTTTCGATTTTTATTCTGTACCCGAAATGAAAGTAATTGAGATCAGGATTGGATTGTTCTTCCAATAAGCGGGTCGCGACACTAACCCGTATACCATATGTAATCTGAGCAACCATTCAGCATGTAATCTGAGCAACCATTCAGCCATAAATGTAATAAATTATTTATTTACACCCGCAGCTAATGTTAAAGGGCATTAAATAATTCCTACTTCTTTGGATTTGAGCCAGCCCCGGTTGCCATTGGGTAACCTGATTTCAGTCCAATCGTCATTCATTTGCTCAATACCAACTTTGGTGCCTTCATGTAAAATAAACAGGTCGGTGCCCTGTTCGGATGGGGAGCCTTTGATGTTTACAGACAGCGAAAATACAATGCCCTCCGTGTGTGAGTTGTTCCGTGTGAAGCTTTTTTGCGCAACAAAATAAAAAAGGAAAGATAAAAACAGAAGCAGTACCCCTGCCGAAAATCCTGCTTGTTTCGCGAGACGGCTTTTTGATACAAAATAAATCACTAAACCTGAAATCCCAAGCCAGAACAAAACAAGGCAGATGATGGACCAGGATTTTTCAGGAAGTAATTGCAGGAAGCTGCTCCACCAGTCTTTCAGAAAAAGTGAAGGAATAACTTCAATTTTATCCACCAACTTCTCGTTAACCAATTTTAAATTGTAAAGGATATCTTCATCGGCAGGTGCAAGTTTCTTTGCTTTTTCATAATTAAGAATAGCAAGCGGCAGGTTTTTGTTTTTGTAATGGGCATTTCCGATGTTATAATAGACACCTGCTGATTCATATCCGCTGGCCAGTACTTTTTCGTAATAACCTATTGCCCCGGAAAAATTGTTTTTAGCATAAGCGCTATTGGCACTGTCGAGTAATGCATTGTTGTTTTGGGCAAAAATACTGGTGGCAAATAATGTCACTACCAGTAATGTGATTCCGGTTTTCATTTTACTTTCAGCTTATTTGATTTTCAATTTGAGTAATCACATTTGCTGCATCAGCATACACACTGTTGAGGTCACTTGATACAGCAGAAGGCGCGTAGCGGGCATATTCACAATTGTTTAAAACGAGCATTAACTGTGCACATGCTTCATCGCTTACATTTCTTGATTTTAACATGAATTGAATACTGTCTTTGGTAAGATCCGCAAAAGGAATCGTTAGCCGGTCACTCAGGTATCCATACAGACCCTTGAAAATTTCTTCATAGAATTGTTCCTTTTTATTTTCCTCCAGATGCTTTTCTGCAATCCTTAATCGTTTTTTTGCCATTTTATTAGCCTTACGGCTTCTGAGCAGTATCGGGTCGCTGACATCATTTTTGTATTTTCTTCTTGCGAAAAGGAAAACAAAAAATGCAATTAAGGGAAAGCCAAGCAGGAAATAAAATCCGGCTGAACCAAAAAATCCCTCTGTCGACTTTTTTAGATTCAGGTTATTCACTTTAATATATCTTATATCGTTGCCAACCATGGCAACATCCTTTTTTTCAATCCCATTCATTAGGGCAGAAGAGGAATTGTCATCTTCTTTACCTTTTTCCACCGTGATGCTGAATTCTGCAGAGGAAATAGTAGAATAGGATTTCTTTTCCGGATTAAAATAACTGAAATGAATAGGATCTATCTTGAAATCCCCTGCATGACGGGGAATTAAAACGTATTCAAAACTCTTGGTTCCTGAAACACCCGTAGCATTCACTGCTACATTATCATTAACTTTAGGATCGTACCTTTCTATGTCTCCTGGTATATTGACTTTTAATGCGTCAATGAGTTTAATGTTCCCACTCCCGGATATACTGATACTTAAATTCATTGCTTCGTTTGTCTTTACCTTGCTTTTATTTAAGGAAGCTTTGAAAGTAAAATTCCCGACGGCCCCTGAAAAGTCTTCTGGTTTATTCAATTCGGGTAATGGAAGTACTTCCACTTTAACAGTTTTTGATTTTACTTTCATAACAACATCCTGATACCCCCCATTGCCAAAAAACGGATCCCAGATACTTTGTTGCTGTTTGGTACGCTGGCGAATTACGCAAGCCGCTTCAAGAGGTTCAATCTCAAGAGATCCGGTACGCTGAGGGAAAATAAAGGAACGCTTGAGTTCTACAACATAATAGTTAACACCATCAATATTTTCCGTTGCACGTACCTGCGCTTTCTGCGGAGCATCCTGGGACCAGAAACCATTATATGAAGGCAGTTTGCAATCCTGAAACCCGATAAGATTCAATTTGGTATAAATAGTGTGTATGACAGTTATAGGTTCTCCCAGATAAACTTTTGTTTTGTTAACCGATGTTTTGGCAAATAAATTATCATCTGTTGTTGAAGCGCCTGAAGGGCTTCCGGGTGTGGCGCCCTGATTATTGGCCCCGGAAGCAGGATTGCCTGGGTTACCTGCTCCGGATTTTATCACTTCAACCGTGACATTATTAGATTCTTTTTTACTGCCATTAAATGTGATACTGGCAGGTCCAATAATGAACTTCCCCTCTTTTTTTGAAGCAATAACATAAGAAATAGAAGTTGATTGGGTCATGCTTCCATTTACAATTTGTACAGAAGAAGAATGATTCGGGCCCGAATAAATATCGAAATCTTTAAATGCAACCGGCGGTTTGAAATTGTCGGCTCCACCATTTGCAATAGTAAACTCTATCTGGAAAGGTTCATTCACTGCAACTCTGTTTTTGCTGACTCCCGCAGTAAAGTTCTGGGCTTTCAGGTTAGATGGAATAAGCAATGCCAGCAAAAGCACTGCCAAAAGTGCAGGAAAGCCAACCAATATGTAATTAATAATCCTCTTCATAATGGTTTACCAGTCCTTTTCGATCTGACCTTTTTTACCCTGTTGCATTTTTTCTTTTTTTAACTTCTCCTGTGTGTTTTTTTCTTCATTATTTGACGCTTCCAGCAGTCGCTTTGCATCTTCCTTGGACATCTGTGGTTGCTGCTTTTGAGGTTCTTTATTTTTATCCTGTTTGGAATCTTTCTTATCCTGTTTGGAATCTTTCTTATCCTGATTTTTATTGTCTTTGTTATCTTTATTGTTTTTCTTTTGGTCTTTGTTTTTCTTGTTTTGTTTCTTTTGTTCCTGTAACAAACGGTTGGCATAGGCCAGATTATACCGGGTGTCTTCGTCTGTAGGATTATTAATAAGCGCTTTCTTATATGCGTCTATTCCATTGTTAAGCATCTTTTCTTTTTCAGAATTGGCAGAGTCATTGGACATCATTTTAGGCTGGGACTTAAAGTTCTGTACATAGGAATTTCCCAGATTGTGATAAGCCTTTGCAACAGTGTCCTTACTGACCTTTTTCCCTGCCAGAAGGTCAAACTGACTAATTGCTTCCTGAAATTTACCTTGTTTATAATAAGCGTCACCCAGGTTAAAGGCGCCTTTGTAGGAATCCTTGTTTTTTTGCAATGACTTCTGATAATTTTGCTCTGCACCTGTGAAATTACCCTTCTCATATTTTTTGTTCCCTTCCCGGATCAGGGAATTATCTTCCTGGGCATAGGATAATCCGGAACTGACAGACACCAGCACCAGCATAATATATTTAAAAGGATACAGATTCTTCATTTTTTTTCTCCAAACAGATTTAATTGAGCTATCCACTTACTTTTCCGGTCGTTTATAAATAATTCTGCCAGCATAAGTAACAATGCCGGGAATAGAAAAAAATAATATTTATCATCATAATCGCTGTACATTTTACTTTCAAAATTTTTCTTTTCCAGTTTATTAATTTCATCCAGAATGGTGGTCAATCCAATTTCTGAATTAGAGGCATGAATATAGGCGCCGTTTCCAACGGATGAAATTTGCTGCAACATTTCTTCATTGAGTTTGGTAACGACGGTGTTTCCGTCCTTATCCTTTTTATAGCCAACGGGCATCCCGTTCTTATAAAGCGGAATAGGGGAGCCGCTGGAGGATCCCATACCAATCGTATTAACGGATATGCCTTTCTCAACCGCTTCCTGCGTAGCCTTAATGGCATCGTCCTCGAAATTTTCTCCGTCTGTAATGACAATAATTGATTTGTTCTTGCCCACATCATGCCCGAAAGATTCTGTAGAAAGGCGTATAGCTGTCCCTATGGCAGTTCCCTGTATCGGTATGATATCCGTGTCAATCGTTTCCAGAAACAATTTGGCTGCAGCATAATCTGTTGTAATCGGAAGTTGCACGAACGCTTCACCGGCAAATACAACAATTCCAATCCGGTCCCCTTCCAATTTGTCGAGTAATTTTGAAATGGCCTGTTTGGCCCTGCCAAGACGATTAGGCGATAAGTCTTCGGCTTTCATACTATTCGAAACATCCAGTGCGATAATAACATCTGCGCCGTTTCGTTTTGCCTCCTGCAATTTGGAGCCGATCTGGGGGTCCACTATCCCAACGATGACTAATGTAAGAGCAAGGAGTAAAAGAATAAATTTAATATTCATTTTACTGGTAGAAACATCCGGAATCAACTGACTTACCGTTTCAAAGTCACCCAAAGAGCGAATGGCTTTTTTCCTCCATTGCTTCATCCAGATAAAAAGCAGGATCAGAACAGGTATTGCTGTCAGTGCATATAAATAACGAATATTTTCTAATCTGAACATATTAAGTCAAACTTCTGAATAAAGTGTTGCGGAACAATAATTCCAGTAAAAAAGCGATTCCTCCAAAGAGGGCATACATAAAAAACTTTTCTTCCTTATTGGTAAAACTTTTTTCCTCAAATTTTGTTTTTTCAAGCTTGTCAATTTCCTGATAGATTTGTTTTAATTTGCTGTTGCCAGTTGCCCTGAAATACTGACCACCTGTCATACTTGCAATTTCACTTAACATTTGTTCGTCAATCTCTACGTTTACATAGTCGTATTCGTAGCTTCCGTCAGGGTAACGTGCAACAGGAGACAATGCCTTCCCTTCAGTGCCAATTCCTATTGTATAAACGCGAATTCCAAATGCCTTTGCAATTTCAGCAGCTGTTAAGGGCGCGATTGAGCCCTGATTATTAACTCCGTCCGTCAGCAGAATCACAACCTTACTTTTGGCATTGCTGTCTTTTATCCGGCTGATCGCATTTGCAAGCCCCATGCCAATGGCTGTTCCATCATTGATCATACCTGTTTTAATTCCTGCAAAAAGGTTTTTGATAACTGAATGATCTGTGGTCAGGGGACACATGGTAAAACTTTCTCCGCTGAAAATAACAAGGCCTATTCTGTCATTGGGCCTTCCGTCAATAAACTCCATGGCAATCTGTTTGGAGGCTTCTATCCGGTTAGGTTTAAAATCCTGTGCAAGCATGCTCCCTGAAATATCCATTGCAATCACAATGTCAATGCCTTCTGAATAAATATCCTTCCAGCTGGAACGGGCCTGGGGGCGGGCTATTGCGATAATTAAGAAAGTAACAGCGAGCATTCGTAAGACAAAAAGGCCATGCATTAAATAAGCTTTTACTGGAATACCGAGACCGGAAAAGCCATCCAGGGAAGAGATGGTTACTTCCGATTTCGAACTTCTGTGTTTCCACATATACCAGGCAATCAAAACCGGTATAGCAAGAAGCAACCACAATAGTTCGCGATTGGCAAAAGTTATATCGTTAAAGTTGAACATGCTCAGTGTCTTTTAAATCAGTTTTCCCTGAATCTTCTCTCATGGTTCCTTTAACAAAATCAACGGCACTTTCCAGACTCAATTCATTCTGGTGGGGCAGGGGTTCTTCTTTGGCAAATTTCACAAGATCAGAAAGCAGGAATATTTGTTTCAATCTGGCTTTACTCTCGTTGTCTATTACAATCGATTTAAAACTATACATAATCTCATCCGAAGTTTGTTCCATGGCAGGAATCTTAAACCTGCTTTCAATATAATACCGCAAAATATCTGTTACCCGGCTGTGGTATTGTTTTATTTTGCCTTCCTGCCAGAGTTTTTCCGACCGGAGTTTTTCCAGTTCTTCCAGAGCTAAAACGTGTGGAGGAATCTTAGGTTTGTTTTCAAGTACCACACCGGGCTTTTTCTTGCGCAACTTTTTAAATACATAAATAAACAGCAGCAGGATGGCAACTATTCCGGCTACCCAATAGAAATAAGGAATTAACTCCTTCCAACTGAAAGGCGCATGCAAAGGTTGCTTAATGTCTTTGATTGCCTGGGTTGTATCAACCTGTACATTATTCACCTGAAGCAGCATTGCTTCTGTTTCGTATGGATGAACAGTATCACCATTTACGTAAAACTTAAAAGGTGGAATAGCGTAATAGCCCGAATCAAAAGAGGTAATAAGTATGTTTTGCGTCTGGGTAGAATTGAGCGGGTCATTTTTATCGGGTAGGGTAGTGTCAATTTTTGAAACATTAACAATTTCAACTTTTCCGATTATGGTATCTTTTAGTTCCGGCCATTGAATTCGGAGGTTTCCCTTATCCGTTTGATAAGCAACTGACAAATGAATTTTAGTTTGCTCACCTATGCGTATGGAGTTGGAGTCTAATTTTGCAGAGACCCTGATCGTCTGGGCATCAGAAACAAGAATAAGGAAACTACAGGCAAGTACCAGAATAGCTCTCATTTGCTGTTTCTCCTTTTAAATAAGTTCATAAGCGGTTGAATATAAGACTCATGTGTGCCGATGCTGGTTGTGTCTACACCACACTTATTAAACAGGTCTTTCAAATAGGCATCCCGTTTTTTTGAATTCACAATATACTGGTTGCGAACGATAGCACTTGTTGTGTCTATCCATCGGAGCTTTCCGCTTTCCCCGTCTTTCAGTTTGACAAAGCCAATATTTGGCACTTCCTGTTCCCTTTTGTCATAAATACGCAAAGCAACCAGGTCATGCTTTTTATTGGTAATCTTCAGAGCATCTTTATATCCTTCTGTAATAAAGTCGGAAATTAAAAAAGCGATGCTTCTTTTTTTGACAACATTCGTAAAAAACCTCAATGCCTGTTCAATATTGGTTTTTTTGCTTTCAGGTCTGAACTCAATGAGGTCCCTGATAATACGCAGAATATGGCTTTTCCCCTTTTTAGGCGGAATGTATTTTTCAATTTTGTCACTAAAAAATAAAATGCCGATTTTATCATTGTTTTTAATTGCAGAAAAAGCGAGCACAGCGCAAATTTCCGTGATCATGTCTTTCTTCAGTTGCTTTTGCGTTCCAAAATTTTCAGAACCGCTTACATCCACCAGTAACATCACCGTTAACTCACGTTCTTCCTCAAACACCTTAATATAAGGGTGGTTGAAGCGGGCTGTTACATTCCAGTCAATCGCTCTGATGTCGTCGCCTGGCTGGTATTCACGCACTTCACTAAAAGCCATCCCCCGGCCTTTAAATGCACTATGGTACTCTCCGGAAAAAATCTGGTTAGAAATACCCCGCGTTTTAATCTCAATCTTTCGAACCTTTTTAAGAAGCTCTGTGGTTTCCATTATTAATGCAAATTATTATTCTACCTCTATGGTACTTCCACTGTATTTAAAATCTCATTTACGACCATTTCCGAAGTAATATTTTCCGCTTCCGCTTCGTAGGTTAAACCTATGCGATGACGTAATACATCCTGACAAATGGCGCGTACGTCCTCCGGTATTACATATCCTCTTCGTTTAATGAATGCGTATGCTTTGGAGGCCATTGCCAGATTGATACTTGCTCTCGGCGAACCTCCGAAACTGATAAGTTGCTTAAATTTATCCAGTTTGTATTCCGCAGGGTAGCGGGTGGCAAATACAATATCTATTATATATTTTTCAATCTTTTCGTCCATGTAGACATCCTTCACTACCTTTCTGGCGTTTAATATCTCAGGCGTGCTCATAACACTATTAATGACAGGCGCTGCATGCGCAAGATTCTGACGTATGATCTTTTTTTCATCTTCTTTGGAAGGATAACCGATAACTACTTTGAGCATAAAACGGTCAACCTGGGCTTCCGGCAGAGGGTAGGTTCCTTCCTGTTCAATTGGGTTTTGTGTGGCAAGTACAAGGAATGGCTCCGGAAGTTTGAATGTTTCATCTCCGATAGTAACTTGTTTTTCCTGCATGGCTTCGAGCAAAGCACTCTGCACCTTGGCGGGAGCACGGTTGATCTCGTCCGCCAGAATGAAATTGGCAAAAACAGGACCTTTGCGTATGGTAAATTCTTCTTTCTTCTGATTGTAAATCATTGTGCCAATCAAGTCGGCAGGCAATAAGTCCGGCGTAAATTGAATGCGGCTGAAATTGGCATGAATGGTAGACGCCATAGATTTTATGGCAAGTGTTTTCGCAAGTCCGGGAACACCTTCCAGCAGTATGTGCCCGTTGGATAACATGGCTATCATCAACCGCTCAACCATGTATTTTTGCCCAACTATTACCTTATCCATCTCAAGGTTAATCATATCTACGAATGCGCTTTCTTTCTGTATGCGTTCATTCAATTCTTGTATATCAGTCATAAAATAAGTTTTTAATTGTGAGACAAATTTAAGTCCCGGGGACCTTTATCCGATTTTAATTATTGTTAAATAATGTTAACTGTTAGGTGATTGCTTGGGATTTAACCTGTATTTTTGACTACCTGATGCAGCGTTATTTTTTAAAATTGTCTTATGTTGGTACACTCTACCATGGCTGGCAAATACAGGCCAACACTCCGGATACCATACAGGAGATAATGAATATCAGGTATTCCTCCATTTTAGGTGAAAAAATAAACATGATCGGTTGCGGACGCACTGATACGGGCGTGCATGCAAGGGAATTTTATGCACACCTTGAACTGGAACAAACTGATATAATGGCGGATTACGAGAAATGGATGTACAAATTCAATGTTGTGCTTCCGCATGATATTTCTATCCAGCAGATTATTCCTGTTGCCCCAAATGCACATGCTCGTTTTGGAGCCACTTCAAGGACTTACCAGTATTTTATTCATCATAAAAAGGATGCATTTTTGCTCAATCGTTCTTACTATTGCCCGAATGACCTAAATTTGCAGGAAATGAACAAAGCAGCGAAATTGCTTTTTAATTATTCAGATTTTACAAGTTTCAGCAGGGCACGCACACAGGTAAAAACAAATTTATGCAGTATCATGCAGGCTGAATGGATGGAAATTGAAAATGGACTTGTGTTTACTATTAAAGCAAATCGTTTTTTACGTAATATGGTGAGGGCTATTGTAGGTACAATGGTTGATATTGGAAAAGGGAAGCTGACAATGGAGGATTTTGGGCGCATCATTGAAAATAAGGACCGTTCCGCTGCAGGCTTTTCAGCGCCTGCCTGTGGTCTATATTTAATGAAGGTGCTGTATAAAGAAGGAATACTGCCAGTTGTCAGTGAAATAAGAGAAAATGACTAAAAGAATTTTAACACTAATATTGTTTTGTTTGATTGCTGTTGCCTATGGTCAGAACACGAAGACTTCCATTGTTGTTACGGGTAAAGTTATTGGCGATAATGCAATAGTATTCAACAGGGTAATGGTCGTCAACAGAACTACCGGAAGTGGTACTTTTGTAGGCATTGAGGGGAACTTCAGTATAACGCTGTCAAAGAATGACACGCTGATGTTTGCGTATAGCGGATACAAAACAAAAAAAATCAGTTTCAGGGATTCAGTTTTCAGTAATGAATATCTGATTGCAGTGAAGCTTGACCCGTTATCTTATATGCTGAAAGAAATATCAATTTACCCGGTTAAAAAGCTCAACGAAGTTCAAAGGGAAATTGAGCTGATGGACGCTCATAAAAAAAGAGTCGGAGAATTGCAGGGTGTCAGCGCCGTAATTAGCCCGATTACTGCATTGTATCAGAGGTTTAGCAAATTGGAGCAATCCAAAAGAAAGGTTGCTGAGATGGAAAACGATGATATGAAGCGGGAAGTATTAAAAGATCTGTTTAGGATTTATATCAAATATGACATTATTGAACTGACGGATTCACAGTTTGATGATTTTATTACTTTTTGCGACCTTCCGGATTACTATATTATGCACGCAACCCAGTACGAACTTGTGGAGGCCATCAAAGGCCGGTATTTGAGATTCGCTGAAATGAATGATTATGTAAGACACAAACACTAATTTTAGGAGAATGAAAGCTAAAGTAAGTATTATAATGGGCAGCACATCTGACATGCCAGTGATGCAGGAGGCTGCAAAGATTTTAGATCAGTTTAAAATACCTTTTGAAATAAATGCACTTTCTGCACACCGGGTGCCCGAACAAGTGGCCGAATTTGCAAAAAATGCGCACAAGCGGGGGATTTGTGTTATTATAGCCGGAGCAGGCGGGGCTGCGCACTTGCCGGGTGTTGTAGCCGCCTTTAGCCCGGTTCCTATTATTGGTGTGCCCTGTCGCTCATCCATATCTCTGGATGGCTGGGACTCCTTATTATCGATTGTCCAAATGCCGCCTGGAGTTCCGGTTGCTACAGTAGGATTGGATGCCGGACAAAATGCAGGCATACTTGCGGTGCAGATACTTGCAGCAGGTAATGAAGAGATGATAACCCAACTGGTCTCCTTTAAAGAAGATTTAAAGAAAAAAATAATGAAAGCCAATGAGGAACTCAAAGAACATAAGTTTCAATACAGGGTTAATACATAAGTAGCTTTTGTTTTAATTCCCGGAGTCATTGAAACTGTAAAGTAATGGTGTCACCTAAGTGCAGATTCAATAATTGACTCGCTTTCCCCCTTGTAATGGCAATTTCAAGGTGTCCGGCAGAGTTAAACAAAACAGCAATTTCTCCATCAATGACTTCGAGGTAAGTTTTGCTTATCTTTTCAATTTCATGACTCCCAAACCGAACAGAAAATTTACGGCCGTTGCCCATTTCAGCAATTATTTTTTTTGTGATATTGGTTACAACGTTGCTGTATGAATCAATATAGATTACACTTCCCCTAAGATTATCACCTACTGTCACTGGCCTGAACAGCATGCGTTCAATAAGCTCGGATTTGGGTGTGCCGATTAAGTCAAGTATTCCGCCTTTAGCAAGGTGACAGGCAGCTTTCGTAAAAACATCCCTGGTTGGAAATGTTGGATTGTCCAATTCCTGGAATTGATTAAGTTCCACAATTTTATCAGGCGGCGATTCAAAAATCAGGGAAAAGATGCCGTTATCAGCACCTATAAAATAATGTCCGTTTGCAAGCAGGGCAATATGAGGCGTTTGAAGGGAGACTTCTGCATTTACACCCACTATATGAACAGTACCTTTAGGAAAGTTCGCGTAGCTGTTCCTGAGTATATAGGCAGCTTCCTGAATATTGAAAGAAGGAATCTGGTGCGTTATATCCACAATAACTGCATCCGGCCATTGGCTGTAAATAGAACCTTTGACTGCGCTAACATAGTAATCCTTTAATCCCAGATCGGTTGTTAAAGTTATTATAGCCATTGTTAGTAAAAATACCTCGCTTTAGAAGTGTTCTTTAAGAATTATTGCAAAATAATATATATTTTGCAATGTAAAATTAACCAAAAACCTCATTAATGAAGAATCAAAAAATTGGCTGAACTGGTAATTGAAATAAAAGATGTTGATCCTGTACAAATATACGGGGTGAATGACTGCCATCTGGAACGTATTAAAAGGCGGTTTCCCAAACTGAAAATAGTGGCCAGAGGTGACAAAATAAAAATAAGTGGAGAGGAGGAAGAACTCAATCAGTTTGGAATGATCATGAACCTTTTACTGGAGCAATGTGAAAAGAGCGGAACGGTCAGTGAAAGTCTGGTGGAGCAAGTACTTAGTGGGGGAGTCGTAAGAAACAGGACAGAGCAGGAGGAGGGCTCCGATACAATTGTTTTTGGAAATTATGGGATAATTGTAAAGGCAAGGACACCAAACCAGCGTAAAATGCTTGAATCAAGTCAGAAGAATGACATGATTTTTGCCATTGGCCCTGCCGGAACGGGTAAGACCTATACTGCAGTTGCGCTTGCTGTTAAAGCACTGCGTGATAAAGAAGTAAAAAAAATTATTTTATGCAGGCCTGCGGTGGAAGCCGGGGAGCATCTTGGTTTCTTACCAGGAGATCTGAAAGAAAAGCTTGATCCCTACCTTCAGCCGTTATATGATGCGTTGTACGACATGGTTCCACCGGATAAATTAAAGACCTACCTCGAAAATCATGTGATTCAGATTGCGCCGCTTGCCTTTATGCGGGGGCGTACACTGGATAATGCTTTCGTTATTCTGGATGAGGCTCAGAATGCGACCGAAAATCAGTTAAAAATGTTTTTAACCCGAATGGGTTCTTCGGCCAAGTTTGTTGTAACAGGTGATGTAACGCAGATAGATTTGCCGGCTCATCAGCCCTCAGGTCTTTTACAGGCGCTACGCGTTTTGAAGAATGTGGAAGGAATTGATTTTATTTTCCTCGATGAACAAGATGTACTTCGTCATAAATTAGTAAAAAGAATAGTAGCAGTTTACCAAAAAGAAAAATTCTCGTAAAATGAATGCAGTAGTTGAAACACAATTTAAATTCCCTGGTCAGAAAAAATTCTATAAAGGGAAAGTAAGAGACGTATATAACATTAACGATCAATACCTCGTCATGGTTGCGAGTGATAGGATTTCAGCCTTTGATGTGGTTCTGCCAAGGGGAATACCTTACAAAGGGCAGGTATTGAACCAGATTGCGGCTCATTTTCTGAAAGCAACATCCGACATAGTTCCCAACTGGGTCATAGATGTGCCGGATCCCATGGTTACAGTCGGCCATTTATGTGAGCCATTCAAGGTTGAAATGGTAATCAGGGGATATATGTCAGGGCATGCCTGGAGAGAATACAGTAGTGGAAAGCGCACAATTTGTGGCGTTGCGCTTCCTGAGGGATTGAAAGAGAATGACAAATTTGCCAACCCTATTATTACACCGACCACCAAAGCCTCAGTAGGGCATGACATGGATATTTCCAGAGAGGATATTTTCAAAGAGGAAATTGTATCAAAAGAGGATTATGAAATGCTTGAAAAATATACTCGGGCATTATTCAAACGAGGAACCGAAATGGCAGAAAAAATGGGATTGATATTGGTAGATACCAAATATGAATTCGGAAAGAAGGATGGTAAGATTTATCTGATAGATGAAATTCACACACCCGACTCTTCCCGTTATTTTTACAAAGAAGGTTATGGAGAAAGGCAAAAAGCAGGAGAAACTCAAAAGCAATTGTCAAAAGAGTTTGTACGCCAATGGTTGATAGAAAATGGTTTTCAGGGAAAAGAAGGGCAACAGGTTCCAGCCATGAGTGATGAGTATGTTAAATCGGTGTCAGATCGTTACATTGAGCTGTATCAAAAAATCCTGGGAAAGGAATTTGTTCGGGCTGAAAGTTCTGATGTTTTAAAAAGAATTGAAAAAAACATTAATAACTTTTTAGGGGTTAGGGATACTATTAACTACTAAAATATCCTGTAAGAAACTCCCTTAATTCCTGAGAGGCATTAAGGTTATAGCCTACTTTGGCTCATGACTAATAAACAATACAATACAATGAAAAAACATCGGCTATTTTTAATCGGGATAGTACTTACATCCACTTCATTTTTACAAGCTCAGACTTTATATGGAGATTGTTATTCGGGTGGCGCGTCAGGTTATGGGGTTGTCTTCAATTATAATACAATTACCGGAAAAGATTCGGTTAATTTCAGTTTTAATGGTACAAATGGCAATAGCCCTTATTACTCAAGCGGGCTTTTGCAAGCGATTGACGGAATGCTTTATGGAACCACAAGCCTGGGGGGAACTTCAAACAAAGGAGTGCTTTATATGCTTAATCCTATGACTGGCCATGATACTGTTTTGCTGAATTTTGACGGCGCGGTGCATGGCGCTACACCTTATGGCACACTGATACAGGGCAAGGATGGGTTGCTATATGGCATTACCAGTGCCGGTGGCGATAGTAGCTACGGAGTTTTATATAGTTACGATCCTGTTAAACTTAAAGACTCGGTACGGGTAACGTTAAATAAGAGTATTACGCAGGGAAAAAATCCATACGCGTCCTTACTTCAAGCCTCTGATGGATTTATCTATGGTGTAACCTCACAAGGTGGGCTTAATAAACAGGGCATTATATTCAGATTTAACCCTGAAACAAATAACGATACTGCTTTATTCAGTTTTGCAATAAACACAGCCCCTAAAGGTGGCCTGATACAGGGCACTGATGGCTTGTTGTATGGCATGACTGTACATGGAGGGACCAGTAACGCCGGAACAATATATAGCTACGACCCCGTTAAATACAAGGATTCCATTAGAGTTAATATGGATGGTACAAAAGGCGAGTATCCATGGGGAAGCCTTGTACAGGCACCAAGCGGCAAGATGTATGGTTTAACCTATAACGACTTGGTATATAATGGAGGAGCTTTATTTTCCTTTAACCCCATTAACAACAACGATTCTGTGCTTATGTGGTTAAAACCTGGTACTTCAGGCACAGGTAGCAATCCATACGGGTCGCCAATAATTGCCAGCAACGGATTGGTTTACTTCCTTACAGCTCACGGTGCAGCAAATGGTAATGGAACACTGATAAGTTATAATCCGAAGACCGGGAAGGATACAATCTTGGTTGTCTTTAATGCTTCCATTAATGGAGCAACCGCATCCGGTAATTTACTCGAATATAAAACAGTACCAACATCCCTGAATAATATCGCTTTACAAAAATATGCCGAAGTTTATCCTAATCCTTTTCATGCAACAACCCATATTTTGTTCACAGAAAGCGGTATACATATTTTAGAAGTAAATAATATTGCTGGAAGGGAAATTGAAAAAGTTGAATGTATTGGGATGCAGTACGATTTACAATGTAATGGATTTTCCCCCGGGATATATTTTATAAAAGTATTTGATCAGGAGCAAAAATACATTGCAGTTGCCAGGATAGTAATTGAATGATCATCTCTTATGGGATACTTTTCGGTATATTTTGAGTGTTAGTCTTTTGGTCAAGCATTAGGATTGAAAACAGCTCTAAAACTGTAAACCAAACTGTAAACCAGAAAATCAGGATTTAGTATTTTTCTCTGTAACTACCTGATTTTAAAAGTGATCCCGAGGCGACCTTCCTTTTTGCATTCATTTACACTCATTTACTCCAACCTGCTGTAAAATCAGCACTTCTAAAGATTTCTGAATTCTTTTTGATGCATATAAAAGCATCGAAAAGCATAACAACCTGTACCAAAATCAGTACCACTTTCCTGAATTAACTTTACATAAATAATATAATGACATGGCTACAATTACCGCACTATTAAAGAAGAACAAGGAAAACAAGAAGGGGCTTTACCCAATTTACCTACGAGTTGCAAAGGGAGAAAAGACAAGTTTTATTTCAACCGGAGTAAAAATTAAAGAATCCGATTGGGATAGGGAGCAAAATAAAGTTAAGAGGACTGCGGATAACGCATCGAGAATTAATGCAGCAATCTCCAAAAAGGTTGCTGATTTGGAAAACAAATCATTGGAATTGGAATTAAAAAACAGGACTGTATCCTCTAAAGAAATCAAAAACAATATTGCCGGAGCCACTGACAATAAGACTGATTTTTTTGTTTATGCCGGTACTTGGACAAAGAAGATGGAAGACGAAAAGAGGTTCGGAATGCTCAAAAGAGTTAAAAGTGTTATTGAGAAGCTGAAAGAGTACCACAAGAACCAACCATTAAAGCTTTCAGAAATTAACCTTAATTTTTTAACGGGCTTCCAAACCTACATGACAA
Source organism: Bacteroidota bacterium (assembly GCA_013286805.1). GTDB lineage: Bacteria > Bacteroidota > Bacteroidia > JABDFU01 > JABDFU01 > JABDFU01. The sequence continues at coordinate 45,859 of JABDEY010000006.1, forward strand.
CCGTTTCAAAAAACAGAATAAATACTATTCATGCAAACTTTAGGATAATACGAAAGATCATGAATGATGCAATAAGGGAGGACTTGATAGGAGTGGAGTGTAACCCCTTTTTGAAGTTTAAGCTGAAACTGGAAAAGACTACAAGGGACTTTTTAACCGAGGAAGAACTGAGTTTAATTGAAGAATTGGAGCTTGATGAAGACGAAATCATATATCATCACCGGAATGCATACGTTTTTTGCTGTTATGGTGGTGGAACACGAATTTCAGACCTCCTGATGCTCCGCTGGAATAATTTTGATGGAGAACGCATTAACTTTAAGATCAGGAAGACCGGGTCGCAATTGGTTGTTAAATTACCTCAGAAGGCCCTGCAAATACTGAAAGTGTATAAAGATTTAGCAAATAAGACCTACGAAGGCAATATTCCATCTAATGCTTTTATATTCCAATTGATCCGGATTAATCCAGATGAAACCAGTGAGAAGATCATTTTTAACGCAATATCAGCAGCTTCTGCATATATGAACAAAAACCTAAAGGTAATTGCCGATACCGCTGAAATAGACAAAAATATATCCTTTCATACCAGCCGTCATACATTCGCCACCAGGTCATTGAAAAAAGGCATGCGGATTGAGCATTTGTCGAAAATTTTATCGCACCATTCAATTTTAGAAACGCAGACCTATGCGAAGATTATGAACAGTGACTTGGAACAGGCGATGCAAATATTTGATTTATAAATCCGGAGGCTGAACAGGAGTTTTGAAACCATTATAGAAAATATGAATTTCCATAAGTCAAGAAATTTCTATTATTTATTTCTCCTGAAACCATTATATATCTTGACTTTGAGGACAAATTTGCATATATTCGTTACTATAAAGTGTAGTTATTTTACGGCTTTATGTTAGTATGGGAGTAATTATTTAAATTAGAAATTGAGAGATTTGAGTTAACGAAAGTACAATCAATCGGGCGAAAAATTAGCCCTCGACATGAGTAACAGTGGCTTTTCTCCTGATTTGTATAACGCATGTAATAAAAACAACTTAGGAGTCCCCAAAAATTGCAATGGTTATCAATTTGCTCACACGGGAGTTGGCTATGCCGGCTTTTATTGTGAAGCTGGAGCAGAACAGAGAAAATACCTTGAAGTTAAACTGGATTCAACGTTAAAATCCGGAAAAAAATATTGTGTAGAATATTACGTAAGCCTTGCTGATACTGTGCAAGAAGCTTTTGGAGCTTTTGGAGTTTATTTTTCCAAAGACTCCGTTTTAAGTACAGATTATCATGCACTGCCTGTTATTCCGCAGGTTGTTATGCCGGATACAGATTATATAACTGATAAAATTAACTGGACGTTAATAACTGGAACCTGTTTTGCCAATGGCGGAAAACAGTTTATTACCATAGGGAATTTCAATAATGATGCGAATACAAAGTTGGTTAAAGTTCCCGGTGGGAATGAGGATTATGTGACGGAATGCAGCAGCGGTCAAGGAATAAACGAGTTTACAAATAATCTTCAATTTAATTTGTACCCGAACCCAGCGACAACCGAAGTAACAATAGAAACATCAATAGATAAGCCCTATTCAATACGAATTTTTAGCCTACTTGGGGAATTAATTTACTCAAAAGAGCAGTTAGCGAGTGAAAAGGCAGATATAGAGTTGACCGGTCTTTCCAAAGGGGTTTATGTAGTGGAATTGATTGAAACGTCCTCTGGGCTGATTGGCAGAAAAAAAATAATTGTTCAGTGAGACATCTATAAAACTACATTTAATAAAATATATTTATTTTGAAAATGAATTCTCCAATTCAACGTGCTTTATTCCTGAGCCTTTTATTATTGCCAATCCTTTCTGTAAGCGCTCAGGACAGTATCTCAGGAAAAGTAAAAATAGGAAGATGGTCTATTGGGCTCTTTACTTCTCCTGCCTATACATATAGAAAGTTGGTTTCAGATCAAAAAGATGTTGTGTCTAACCAATGGTCAGCAACTACACCAAATCAGGTTGTGGATTCTTTAAATAAAATTGAAAAGGCTACTATTGATTTTACATTCGGAATAGATTTTTCCTACCAAATAACTGATCAAATACATTTCCTACTTGGGTTCAATTATTCACAGAAAGGCATTACATCTAATGGATATGCTGCCTATGATCCCGTTTGGGGAAGTGTATCCTTACTGAATTCAAACCAAAATGTTTTTTCATCTTTTAAGTTCCTCGAAATTCCTCTAAATGTCGAATATACATTTTGCCACCCTACAGAAAATTTTAACTGCTATGCTTTTGCTGGGCCAACATTTGCGATCAATTCGGAATACCATGAATATTCATCAAGAACATTGGTAGACTCGAGATTTGGGAGCCAAGTTTTTCCAGGATTCGTAGATGCCTACCGCCTTTTGTATATTGGTTACTCTCTTGGTGGTGGCATTTCTTATAAAATGAAACCGCACTTAGTATTTTTCTTTGAGCCGGTATTTAAGTATTATTTGTTTAGCTTTAATTCAGATAAAACTATCAATGATGTTGGCAAATTGGGACTTATGCAACCCCAGGGATTCCGTTATTTTAACGTTTATGAAAAGCCATTTTCTATTGGTGGCAATTTTGGTTTCCGGGTTTTGTTTTAGAAAGAGGAGTTTCCACTCTGCCAAAGTCTGTATTTATTGTGGAGCTAAGGCAGTCTGGAGGTATGGTAGAAAGGCAAAGAGTGGTGGTAGAATGATTGCCAAGCCTGGATGAACTGACTGCCATATTACGGTAGATCATGGAACCGGCAGAAGGGCAGTACCGGGATTGGCCGATGGTGGGATAATATTTTAACAGTTATTTAAAATGGTTTCAGCTTCGCTCACATGAAAGTGATAAAACAATTCTCCATTTTATTTTGTTTAGTGCTTTTTACAACTATTACTCTATCACAGAACTTTCTGCCACCTGATACAGCTAAGTTTTGGGTTTTTAACAAGAACACAGAGAAAGCAGACGTGTTGAAAATTATTTCTACATCCGAAATAAATGGGATAAGGATTGATTCTTCACTTCAAATAGTATGGCATGACACAGTTCTGATTGCAGATTACCATAGGAATAATAGAAGGATAAAGTGTATTGAATACTTTTATAATTCAAAAAAATTAAGAGCTAATTCCAGTGGAGATTCACTTGGTAATTATTTCAGACATACTTATTATGAGAGTGGAAAAACCAATAGTGTTTGCTATCGTACTAAAACGAAAAATGGATCAAGCGAATATGATACTGCATATTATGATACGGGAGAGTTGCAATGGGAGCTAAAAAGATGTTACGACTCTTCATCGGATATTTCTTGGTACAAAAATGGGCAAAAAAAGGAAGAGATAATAAACGGATCAATTGATCGAAGATGGTGTGAAAATGGCCAGAAGGTGTGGGACATGAAGCAAAACGCTGGCAAAATTAAATTTGTTAGCTTCTGGTGCAATGGAAACAAATGTGAAGAATGCACCTATATTGATATGGAATTTAATCATACTGGAAAATATACTTTGTGGTATGAAAATGGATTTAAGCAGTGTGAAAAGTTTTATGAAGAGACTACGGATCGCTCTAAATGTAACATTCCTACAGGAGCATGGATTTATTGGGACGAACAAGGGAAAATAGCCCAAAAAGAATATTATAAACATGGGAATATCCTTAAGTATAATGAATAAATTGTACCAAGTGATCAAATTATTAAAGAATTTAAAAAGTATTGATGTGTGTTCCACTCAGACATGGGTTCCCTTTAAATCACCCCCGGCATTGAAATTGGGTTTGGTGTACCCGGTCTCTTTTATGAGCCTTGAATTTACCTATTAGGCAGTCCTGGGAAAGAATTCTTTTTATCGGGTGGAATATTAATCAGTTCCTGATGATTGCAGCTCCCTCTCCCTGCCTACGCTCAAATGCCTGCCCATCACTCATTACTGGTCACCCCTCAGTTAGCTGGATTGGGAGTGTACGCAGATCTGTTTACCCCCTTGATTAAGCCGGGTTAGCTGTACTTGGATATAAGGAGTTCAGCTTCAACTGTCCGTCACCAAATACACACGCCAAACTTCCAGTTTGTCATGGTATTCACCAGCCAGTCTCAGCTTCATCGAAAACCTATCCAGTCTTGCTTTCAGCAATCCTCCGGTTTTCATAATTGTTGCAGCCTGCGTATCGGCAAGCACTTCATGTCTTCCTGTCTTCTGTTTCAATGTATCCATATCGTGTTTGCAACAGGTTCGGCCCCGTCCTTTCAGGACTATCTGGCCTCATCTGCTTGCCTCTGCTCGCAAACGGCTGCTATGCAATAAGCTGGATTGAGTTGACAATGGGCTGTATTTGTTGTAATTTAACTGTATGAACAGGTTTTTCCTTTCGGTTCTTATGATTTTGTGTTTGCTGGATTATCACAATTCAGTGGCACAGACCAATGTTTACCATCCTTTAATAAGATCGAATACATATTGGCAATGGCAGTTTAGTGAATATCCTGGTAGTATGACAATATGCGTTGTTGATGCTGGGTACGAAGTGTTTTTTCAGGGGGATACCGTCTTTCAAGGATTGTCGTACAATATAGTTCGCGGTTATCCAATTGTTAGCCTACTGAACAATGGTACAGGCCCATACTGTCAACCATATGCCGTTAATAAAAACGTCAAAAGCTCAATACAAGCCTATATGAGGGAAGATACGGTTACTAAAAGGGTATATATTTATAGACCTATGACTGCTGATAGTGTTAATTACAAAGGTGACCTGCTATATGACTTTAGCCTTAAAGCTGGCGATTCTTTATTAATGTCAAGGTATCAAATGATAAGTGGTATTGGTACGGCATTGGTTGTTGATAGGGTACATGATACGATTCTGCAAAATGGAGCTTCGAGAAAAGTTTTTTATTTTGAAAAGGGTAATTCCCAATATTATGTTGAAAGCATTGGGAGCTTTCAAGGTCTTTATTCTGCTGTAGAACGGCCCTTTGAAGGCAATGAGTATCTTGATTGTGTATCATCGGATAGCACACAACTTTGGGGTTCTTGTTTTTCTATTTTAACTTGTGTTCCAGAACTTGAAAGAAACAATACCTTTTCTCTCTTCCCCAATCCCGCACAGGACAGGATAACAGTTGAGCTATCAGCAGAAGGCAGATATGACCTGAGCATGAGCAACATTTTGGGTCAGGTAGTAAGCACATTGCAGTTTACAGGAACCAAGACAGAACTGGATGCATCCACGCTTCCCAAAGGGGTGTATTTCGTCCAGGTATCCAGTGATCAGTCTAAAACAGCAAAGAAGGTTGTAATTCAATAAGTCTGTTGAATCAATAAATGAGGCTGTGCGGTGTTTCTAAGAATACGGTGGTGAAGGTGAAAAAGTTGACGTAATTTAGTGTCATGAGATTTTATCTTTCAATTTTTACTTTTCTGACAATACAGTATTCTGTTGGACAAACTCAACATTTAAATTTTCTCAATGAGTGCTTGATACGATTTCTCATTGGATATAATACATTGATAGCAAGATGACATACCCAGTAAACACCCAATTGTGATGTTTTGGTATGTTACCTGAATTGAATCATTGCTTAGCAAAACACTCTGGTAATCATTCAGCACAAGGCTATCCTTCTTTTGCCCCCATGCATTTGTTACAACAAAAATCAATAAAAGGATATACGAAAATCTTTTCATTGCGAATTGCGCTTTTAATATTTGCAGCATCTGCATCTACCCAACCATTGGCCAACCCCGTTATTGTCCTTCTGCCTGTTCCATGATCTCCTGTAATATGGCATTCAGTTCATCCAGGCTAACCTTACCCATCCCAACTGAAAGAATCCGGCAATTACTCCACAACAATCTTTTAATAGTGTAGAAATTGATGCCGAAAGTATGGCACTTTTAGTATATTTAACATAATGGAGGTAAATTTTAGCAACCATATCGTGAAAGCAAAGTTAATTATTATCACGTTTGCTTCATTAGTTAGTAGCGAAATAAACGGTCAGACACCGACCATCATTTCATTCAGCCCTGATAGTGGTGCTGTTGGAACCTTGATAACAATCATTGGTGCAAATTTGGAAAAACCTACTGCTTTTACCGTAGGTGGAGTAAATGCAATTGTTGTTTCTGACACTTCTGCGTTAATATCCAATTACGGGGATACATTAGTAGGACTTATAATGCCCGGCTCTGGAACAGGTGTAGTATCTGTTACATCAGCCAAAGGAACGGGAAATGGAAGTGGTAGTTTTAAAGTTACGGCGACTTCTTATCCGAGCATACAGCAAGGAAGTAAATTGGTAGGTACAGGGGCTGTAGGAAAAGCATGGCAGGGCAGTTCTGTTTCCATTTCGGCAGATGGGAATACTGCAATTGTGGGAGGAGGAAATGATAATAGCGGTACCGGAACTATTTGGGTCTATACTCGCTCTGGCGGAGTTTGGACTCAACAGGGAAATAAATTGGTGGGCTCAGGGGCTATTGGGTTAGCAAGGCAGGGGTTTGTTGCCATTTCAGCAGATGGGAATACTGCTATTGTGGGAGGAACTGGGGATAATAATGGGATTGGAGCGGCATGGATTTTTACACGTTCTGGAGGAATATGGACTCAACAGGGAAATAAATTGGTTGGCACCGGAGCTGTTGGACCAACATATGTAAGCCAGGGTAGTTCCGTTTCCATTTCAGCAGATGGGAATACTGCGATTGTGGGTGGCAGTGGAGATAATAACCATACAGGAGCAACATGGGTATTTACCCGTTCTAATGGAGTTTGGTCTCAACAGGGAAATAAATTAGTTGGTACAGGGTACAGTGAACTGGTATCTCAGGGTAATACTGTTGCCATTTCAGCAGATGGTAATACAGTAATAGTGGCAGGGGCTACTGATAGTAATGGTGCAGGGCCAGCATGGATTTTTACACGTACTGATAGCATTTGGACGCAACAGGGTAATTATTTGGTCGGCACAGGGTCTACAGGATCGGCAAATCAGCAGATATCCGTTTCTATTTCAGCGGATGGAAATACAGCAATCGTTGGGGGAACCACTGTTAATAGCGGACAAGGGGCCGCATGGATATTTACTCGCTCTGGAGGAGTTTGGTCTCAACAGGGAAATTGGCTCGTAGGACAAGGGGTTGTTAGTCAAGTAAGTCTTGGATCTTCTGTTTCTATTTCAGCGGATGGAAATACTGCAATTGTTGGAGGAGTTGGGGATAATAACAATACCGGAGCAGTATGGGTTTTTACACGCTTAGCTGGGGTATGGACTCAAGAGGGAAATAAATTGGTCGGTACAGGGGCTATTGGTCAGGCATTTCAGGGAATGTCTGTTTCCCTTTCAGCAGATGGGAATACGGTTATCGTTGGTGGAGATGGTGATAATAGCTTAACAGGTGCATCATATATTTTCGCTTCTTCTATCACTACCGGAATTGACGAGGTAGTTACAATTAAAAATCAACTGGCCATTTTTCCAAATCCAAATAATGGCAGGTTTACTATTCAATCAGCAAATGAAGGTGATTATTCAATTGTGAATACATTTGGAGAAATAATACAACGCTTAAAATTGCATGCTTCCAATAATTACACCATGAATATTGAAAACTTAAGTAATGGCATTTATTTCTTTGTAGGATTTAATAACAATCAAATGTCAGAACAAAAGATGGTTGTAACGAAATAGACCACCTATTCTAGTGATTATCGCATAACTATCAATTTATCTTGCTTCACCTTTTGTCCGTTAGAAATAATCGAATAATAATATATCCCGTTTTTTACGCCATTACCTGTCAAATCAAGGGA
>JABDEY010000007.1 GCA_013286805.1 Bacteroidota bacterium
AGAAGTATTTTTTCCTTATGGAATCAGTTTCGTCCAGGAATTTTATGCAGCCGGACCGGAACAACGAAATCGTTCTGGCTTCAAGAGTTTCAGGATTTCAGGACCCTTCTTTTATTTTACTGGCGACGCAATTACAGTCTTTTAGTTTTTACAAGGATGTTATAACGATTAATGACAAAGATTACATTAACCCTATCAGCAAGGGCAGCTTAAGCAAGTATTCCTATTTTATGGAGGATACAACCTATTCCGGAAAGGATACCATATTCATTATTTCATTCCGTCCCAAACCCAATAAAAATTTTGATGCATTAAAAGGTGTCCTGTATATCAATACCAATGGTTATGCAATACAAAACGTTATTGCTGAGCCGGATCATAAAAAAGGGATGCATGTGAAGATTCAGCAGAAATATGAATACCTCGAAAACAAGCAATGGTTTCCCACCCAGCTCAATACAGATATTACATTTAAGGGTGCTACCATTAATACCTTAACACCCATAGGGATTGGCAGAACTTATATCAAAGAAATAGTGCTGGATCCTGAGTTAAAAAAGAAGCAATTCAAGCGCATTGAGCTGAAAGTGGCGGATGATGCCTCTGCTAAAACGGAAGAATTCTGGAATAAATACCGGCCTGATACTTTATCTCTGAAAGAGAAGAACACTTATCACGCACTCGATAGCATTGGAAAAAAAGAAAATTTCGACCGCAAGCTGAAAACCTTTGAGGCCCTTCTTTCCGGTAAGCTTCCCTGGCACTTTTTAGACATAGATCTGAAACGGATAGCAGATTATAATGGTTATGAAGGCGAACGCGTGGGAATGGGCGTGCATACGAATGGTAAGGTATCAGATTATTTTTCTATAGGAGGATACGGAGCTTATGGATTTTATGACAATGCTTTTAAATATGGATCAGATTTCATTCTGAAACCATTTAATGATCCTGCCATTCAGTTCAGGGCCGCATATACACACGATGTGATTGAATCCGGCGGAGTCAGTTTTTTCGATGATGAGAAGCTGCTTGATCCTGAAAGTTACAGGAGATTCTATATTGACCGTATGGATCAGATTGAGAAAAAGGAACTATCCATTGCATTCCGGGCACTGCAGTATGCTAAAATAAATGTTTTTGCGAATCAGCAGGAGAGAAATAACCTGTACAATTTTACAGAAGTTGGTTTTGCCATGCGCTATGCTTTTCGTGAAAAATTTATAAGTACTGCGCGCACCCAGATTTCAGAAGGAACAAAATATCCTATCCTATGGGTGAGCTGTATTAAAGGCCTGCAGGGTGTTATGGAGGGACAATACGATTACATGAAAATAGATGCAAAAATTGAAAAGGAATTTTTTATCCAGGATTTAGGCCGTCCTTCTTTTCAATTAAACGCAGGGTGGGTGCAGGGTGCAGTTCCGGCTACTTTATTAAATAACGGGAAAGGAAGTTTCGTTCCCTTTTCACTCTCCACTCCGGTCACGCTTTCGGCTCCCAACTCTTTTGAAACTATGGGAGTCAATGAGTTTTTGTCCGGTAAATATGTTTCCCTTTTTGCTACACATAATTTTGGAGGGCGCTTGTTCCATATTAAAAAATTCAGGCCACACATTTCAATTGTTTCCAAAGTGGAATTTGGCGCATTGGATAACCAGGAGGTCCATTTCAGTAATCAATATAAAACGCTGGAGAAAGGCTATTATGAATCGGGAATAGTCTTTGATAATTTAATAAAACTCAGCATCATGCGACTTGGCATAGGTGCATTTTACCGCTATGGCCCTTATGGAAACCCTTATTTCAGCGATAATGTAGCTCTTAAAGCCACACTAGGGTTTACGTTTTAATTTTTCTTTTCTCTTTCTGCTTAATGTTTCTCCTCCTGTTTCTTGTTCTCAGGAGCTGGAGCAGGTGGTTTTGGTTTAGGCTTAGGTTGGGGTTTTGGCTGAGGTTGTTGCTGCGGTTTAGGCTGCTGGGGCTGTGGCTGAACCTGAGATTTCTCAGCAGGCCTATTGTTAGGTTGACCCTGAGGTTCCGCTTGTTTTGGTTTAACCTCGTTTTTCATTTTCTCTTCCTCTGCCTTCTTCGTTTTCTCTTCCTCCGCCTTCTTCGTTTTCTCTTCCTCCGCCTTCTTTGTTTTCTCTTCCTCTGCCTTCTTCGTTTTCTCTTCCTCCGCCTTCTTCATTTTATCTTCCTCCGCTTTCTTCGTTTTATCTTCTCCTGCGCCTTTATTTGTTCGCTCATATTCTTCATTGCGGTTTTCATTTGGCTGTATTGCTTTTCCTGAAGCAGGTTGGGATTTACTCGCAGGGTTCATGTTTTGATGCACAGGCGCTCTGTGAGCCGGAGCCACGATCTCACTCTTGACAGCAACCTTAGCAGGAGCGGGTAGTGGGCCTTTGCCGGGATTAACTTTGGCAATAGCAGGACGATAGATGCTCAACTGTCCGCCCGTTACCTGAGAATGTCCGGGTGTGGAACTTTCATTAAAGGAAACCGGTTGAACCTGATGCCCGGTAACCCTTTCAACTTCACCTTGTTCAGGCCCTGCCATGAATGTTGTATGCCGGTCATTATCGTAATTCGTTCTGCTGATCACAGTTGAATTATTCATGTATCCGTGGTATTCGCTTCTGGGAGCGTAATATTGGTACACCTCAGGGCTTGTAATGTATTCCTGCCGTACAAAAACATAACGCTCCGGCGGAATATAATAATTGCTGTTAGCAGCCGCAAAGCTATATTCAGGAGTTAAAGGTGCCCAGCCATAATAACCAGGTGAACTTCTCCAGGATACCCATGCCGGCCCCCATTGGGAGTTAGGAATCCAGTACCAACCATAGAAATTATCATAATCCCAGAGTCCATAATGAAATACGGCCCAGCCCCAGCTGTAATCAGATACCCAGGTCCATCCATAACTGGAATATACCCAATGACCGGCAGTTGAATAAGGAACAAAATCAGGCCCTGCAGCTGGAACCCAGACATATCCATACGTGGGGTTATTTATCCATTGCCCATAAGGACTCAATTCATCATAAAATTGTTGGTAGTTCCCCGCTGGCACTGGTTGCTGTTGCGGTGGGGGCAATGGAGCCTGAGCCTGAGGTTGTGCTTGAGCCGTAGGCCCATCATCAACAATAACTGGTCCTCTGGTAACTACGCAGGAAGTAGCCAGAATACTTATCGGAATTAAAATGGTCAGGATTGATTTCATGTTTTAAAAATAATGTATTTTAGCCAATATGTGGGACTATTTTTCGCGTTTTATTTTGCGCAACAGGATTTTGCTTCTGATTGTCCTGGGTATCCTTACTGCTTTTATGGTCTACAATGCTTTTCAGGTTAAAATAGTCTATGAATTTGCGCGGTTATTGCCGGAATCTGACAGTGCAAGTGTTAATTACGCCAATTTTACAAAGCAATTTGGGGCTGACGGGAACGTATTGGTATTAAGTGTGCAGGATGAAAAAATGAATGAACTGGAGCACTTCAATGACTGGTATCAGCTGAGCGAAGACATTAAAAATATAAAGGGGATTGAGGGAGTTCTTTCAGTTGCCCGATTGAAAAATCTGCATAGAAATGACAGCCTTGGCAAATTTGATTTTAACCGGCTTCTCGCTCATAAGCCCGGAACGCAGCAGGAACTGGACAGCATCCAGGCGATTATTCAGAAATTACCTTTTTATGAGGGGTATATATTCAACAAAGAAACGCATGCAACAGTTATTGCTGTCACCTTCGAAAAGAAGGATCTGGACAGTAAAAACCGTCTGGCCATAACTGATACGATCAGGCTTAAAGCCGAAATTTTTGCAAAGAAATACAATCAGCAAATTCATTATTCCGGACTTCCTTATATAAGGACTACTCTTCAGCGTTTAATCTCCAGCGAGATGATTCTGTTTTTGATCCTCGCAGTAGCAGTTACTGCACTCATTTTATTTTTATTTTTCAAAAACATGCTGGCAGTTATTTTTTCCTTATTGGTTGTTGCAATCGGAGTCATATGGTCCTTTGGTACATTGGCATTGTTTGGTTACCACATTACGATCCTAACTGGTTTGATTCCACCGCTTATTATTGTCATTGGAGTCCCGAATTGTATTCTCTTGCTGAATAAATACCACGTGGAATATTCCCGGAATGGCAATCAGGGACTGGCGCTGACGCAGACAATCAGGAAAATCGGGGTTTCTTTGTTTTTTGCCAATGTTACTACTGCCATAGGGTTTGCTGTGTTTTGTTTTACCCGAACGGCCATTTTATATGAATTTGGATTGGTGTCTTCATTGAATGTAATGACTACTTATCTTATTTCGCTGATACTTATACCTGTCCTTTTCAGTTTTTTACCACCACCTCCCGTCAAACATACCAGGCACCTCGAAGGAAAAAGAGTCTCCGGACTGCTTGAAATGGTTGATTTTTTAGTTCACCACCACCGCAAAAAAGTTTACGGCTGGGTAGTCATTATAGTCCTCATCTCCATACTTGGCATTAGTTATATCAAACCTTTGGGTTATGTGGTGGATGATTTGCCAAAAAATCATCCGGTTTATTCCGATATGGCTTATTTTGAAAAAAATTTCCATGGGGTGTTGCCCTTTGAAATAATGATCGACACGAAGAGGGACAATGGTGTATTTCTCGACAATTGCAGGGTTCTGTATAAAATTAATACTTTGCAGAAACTGCTTGCAGGTTACCCCGAATTCTCAAAATCCATGTCGGTAGCAGAAGTGATTAAATTTTCCTACCAGGCTTATAAAGGCGGGAACCCAAAATTTTACCGTGTTCCCGGAGTACTGGAGCTTAATAAATTGAATGAATATGCCTCAGAAGCCAAAGAAAAACAGGGATCATTTAAAGCGCTTATAGACAGCAGTAAACGCTATACATGCGTCAGTCTGTATATGAAGGACATCGGTTCCATTAAAATGAAGCATTTAGTGAAGGAACTCAAACCCCGCATGGACAGTGTTTTTTACTATGATGCTGCAGGCCAAACCTGGTTGAAACCGGAGGAGCGCAGCAGTTATAATATCACTGGTTTCAGCGAAATGTTCCTCAAAGGAAATGATTTTCTGGTGGGTAATCTGATGGAAAGTGTTTTATTGGCCATCGTGCTGATTTCCATCGTCATGTTTCTGCTGTTTAGGAACGGACGAATGGTCTTAATCGCAGTGATACCCAGCCTGGTTCCTCTTCTTTTCACGGCAGGGTTAATGGGTTTTTTTGATATTCACCTTAAACCAAGTACTATACTTATCTTTAGCATTGCCTTTGGGATTTCTTCCGATGGCACCATGTATTTTTTAACCAAGTATCGCCAGGAACTGAAACAAAGGAAGTCAGGTATTTCTGCAATAGTATCCCTGACAATAAGGGAAACCGGTATCAGCATGATTTATACAGCCATTATCTTATCCTGTGGTTTTGGTATTTTTACAGCCTCCAGGTTTGGGGGGACAGCTGCATTGGGAATTCTTGTTTCTTTTACATTACTGGTAGCCTATTGTTCGAATTTAATTTTGTTGCCCTGCTTTTTATTGTCGCTGGAGAAAAAGTTAGAAAAAAAACAACTCATGAATAAGTCATGAGTGTACCAAAATTTAACGGATTATGAAGGGAATAATTTTAGCCGGTGGCTCCGGGACACGTTTACATCCGCTTACGCTGGCAGTAAGTAAACAGTTGATGCCTGTATACGATAAGCCAATGATTTACTATCCGCTATCGGTCTTAATTATGGCGGGTATCAGAGAAATATTGATTATTTCAACGCCCTGGGACTTGCCGGGTTTTGAACGCTTGTTGGGGGATGGAAAATCCCTGGGTTGCCATTTCTCTTATAAAGCCCAGCAAACACCCAACGGCCTCGCTCAGGCTTTTGTAATCGGGGAGGAATTCATAGGTCAGGATAAAGTCGCCCTTGTTCTGGGTGACAATATTTTTTACGGAAGCGGACTTCAGAAGTTATTGCGTGAGAATAATGATCCAACAGGAGGGGTGGTTTTCGCCTACCACGTTTCAGATCCGGAACGTTATGGCGTTGTGGAATTTGATGAAAACAACAAAGCGCTTTCAATTGAAGAAAAGCCAGCTAAGCCTAAATCCAATTATGCGGTTCCGGGCTTGTACTTCTATGATAACAGTGTAGTGGAATTGGCAAAAAAACTGAAGCCCAGTGCCAGAGGGGAATATGAGATTACAGATATAAACAGGATTTATCTGAGTAAGGGACAACTGAAGGTAGGAATACTTGACAGAGGAACAGCCTGGCTGGATACAGGCACTTTTGCTTCGCTTATGCAGGCCTCCCAGTTTGTCCAGGTGATAGAAGAGCGTCAGGGGCTGCGCATAGGCTGTATTGAGGAAGTTGCTTACCGCCTGGGCTATATTGATAAGGAGCAATTGCGAAAATTGGCTGAACCCCTTGTGAAAAGCGGTTATGGTTCGTATTTATTAGGTATAATTAAATAGGATTAGCCGGTGATCGGTAAACGGGAAAATTTATATTAATAAGAAGGAAACTTGTATTGGACAATACTACTAAAATATTAGTTACAGGAGGGGCGGGATTTATCCCCAGTTATCTCGCTGAGAAGCTGGGAGAGAGAAAGGAAAATTTTGTGGTAATTGTGGATAACCTGTTGACTGGCAGCTTAACTAAAATTCCTCCGTCGCGGCATAGCAATATAAAATTCATTAAGGGAGATGTGAATGATTTTCATGAACTCTCCCGGATTTTCCGTTCTTATTCGTTTGATTATGTGTTTCATTATGCAGCGGTTGTCGGAGTAAAGCGCACACTGGAAAATCCGGTGAAAGTACTCAATGATATTAATGGAATACGTAATGTGCTGGAATTAGCGAAGAATACAAGCGTAAAAAGGGTTTACTATTCTTCATCATCAGAAGTATATGGTGAACCAGTTGAATACCCTCAGAATGAAGAAACTACACCATTAAATTCACGCCTGCCTTATGCCATTGTAAAGAATGTGGGGGAAGCATTTTTAAGATCCTATAAAAAGGAATTTGGAATTGATTATACTGTTTTCAGGTTCTTTAATACTTATGGGCCTAAACAAAGTAAAGAGTTTGTCGTTTCCAGGTTTATTGCAAAGGCCTTGAAAGGAGAAGATATTTCTATCTACGGTGATGGCAGCCAAACCCGGACATTTTGTTTCATAGAAGATAACATTGAAGCAACAACGAATGCATTTTATGAAAATAAATTTATTAATGATGTAGTAAATATTGGAGGGGAAACAGAAGTGGCCATACGTGATCTGGCAGAATTAATTATTAAACTGACAGCAAGCAGGTCAAAAATTATTCACGTACCTGCCCTGGAAGAAGGAGACATGACCCGTCGCAAACCGGACGTCAGTAAAATGAAACTGCTGCTGAACCGGCCTTTATTGCCCCTTGAAGAGGGGTTGAAAAGAGTCATTGCAAATACACAATATATTCTCTGATTGGAATCCCTGACACATTTCCGGAAAGTAATGGATGATGCGGTGCACCGGTTTTGTTCAGAACTAAAAGGAAGCCCGGTTGAATTATATGAGCCTTTAAGATATATTTTGTCGCTTGGAGGAAAGCGCATACGTCCGCTTTTGACATTACTTGCCTGCGATTTATTTGATGCCGCTGTGGAAAAAGGCAGTTAATCCGGCATTGGGTATGGAGCTGTTTCATAATTTTTCGCTCATTCACGATGACATAATGGACAATGCCCCTTTGAGAAGGAATCAACCAACCATTCATCGGAAATGGAATCCCGGGGTAGCTATATTGAGTGGTGATGCGATGCTCGTGAAGGCATACCAGCTTATTTGTACCCCGGAATCAGATTTAGTAATGCCGGATTGTATATTGAAGATATTGGCCATTTTCAATGCGACGGCTTTATCTGTTTGCGAAGGCCAGCAACTGGATATGAATTATGAGAAGCTGGATAGTGTGAGTGTAGCGCAGTACATAAGAATGACAGAGTTGAAAACCGCATCATTGATAGCAGGAAGTTTAAAAACAGGAGCTATTATAGCAGGTGCCAAAGCCGAAGATGCAGATCGCATGTATGAATTTGGAAAAAATATTGGAATTGCTTTTCAGTTACAGGATGATATATTGGACGCCTATGGTTCAGAAGCCAAATTCGGTAAACAAAAAGGCGGAGATATTATTGCCAACAAAAAAACATTTTTATTGCTGAAAGCACTGGAGATTTCCAGACACAATGCCTATAAAAGAGAGGAATTGCAACAGTGGATTTATTCCCCGGTGACAGATAAAGATGCGAAACAAAAAGTGGAAGCAGTAACGGCGATTTATGATTTTTTAAATGTGCGCAGGCTGGCCGAAGAGGAAATGTTAAACTATTATCAGAAAGGTTTGTCTTTTTTAGAACAGATACCGGCTAATGAAAGCAAGAAGGAGAATCTGAGAAAGTTTATTGAAGGCCTTATGAGCAGGGAAGTGTAATGATTTATGAGAAACACATATTCATCTGCACCAATCAACGTGCGGAAGGAGCAGCCCGCAAAAGCTGCGGGGAGGGACATGGTTTGGCCATCGTGGATGCGTTCAAAAAGAAATTGAAGGATTTAAATCTGCCAATAAAGCTGAGAGCTCAGCGGGCCGGGTGTCTGGATATCTGTGATTTTGGTCAGACGGTAGTTGTTTATCCCGAAGGTGTTTTCTATGTTGGTGTTGAGTTGGGAGATGTAGATGAGATTATAACAGAACATATCATTGGTAACAGGATAGTAGAAAGGTTGAGGCTGGTAATGAAATAATTGGATAGCTGATTAGCTTTTTTAATTCATATTTTTCTGATGTTTTAGTTTTTTACCTCTTGATTTTCTGAAATTTTACCATCCAACAGTCCTATCTCAGAAGCAGATAGAACTATGTCCATTTTTCGCCAATTTATAATGGTTGTTATAGTAACCATTAGAGGCCTATAACGCGCATTATAATAGCCATTATAAAATCGCCCAAAACCTTTCAATCTGCTTGAATAAATACTTTTTCTCCTTCCTGCAGTCAGTGACCTCCATACGGAAAAGAGGATGCTATTGAATTTACTTAATTTCATGTAGCTTTGATAGAAACGTGCCAGAATGAACATTACTCCTTATTTCAATAAAATTGAATATATCAATGCCACTGCCCAGCAAATCAAAAAAGATTTTGACTTGTTTGGAATGGAAATAAAATTCTCAGGAAGCGAAGAGAATGCATACAATGAATTGCTTTACCAGATAAGTCCCTTTATCTCCAGGCTTATTGAGAATAACTATAAAAAACTGCTCGATTTATTGTACCGGATCGATGTGAACGAAAGCAAGGTTTCCGCCCTTGTCATAAATCCTTCAACCGGAAGTCTGGCGGAGGCCATTTCTGATCTCATTATAAAAAGGGAATTGCAGAAGATAGTGATCCGGAGGAATTACAGTAGTCTTTCTTAGTATTGTCCGGATTTCGCCGGAATCCTACCTGAATTCCTCTAAAATGTTAAATTTGTATCCCCAAAAGCATTCACATCAGACATGGATAAATACTCCTACATAAGTAATGCCGAAATAGCTTCGGTAGATGAACTGTATCAGGCTTACATAGAGGACAATCAATCAGTAGCTCCGGATTGGAGGAAATTTTTTGAAGGATTTGAATTCGCCCGCAGTAATTTTGAAGACAAAGAACCCGGTGCGCAGGCAGGCAGGGAAATTCCGGAAAGTGTACGTAAAGAATTCAACGTTATCAACCTGATAAATGGTTACCGTAGCAGAGGTCACCTGTTTACCAAAACGAATCCCGTCCGCGAACGCAGACATTATCTGCCAAACCTTGACATTGAGAATTTTGGTCTTGAGCCGGCCGACCTCGAAACAGTTTTTCATGCAGGGGGGCAAATCGGCATAGGCCCTTCAAAACTGAGGGACATCATTTCACATTTGAATCAGACGTATTGCCAATCTGTCGGAGCCGAATACATGTACATACGGGATCCTGTTGTCATCAAATGGTTACAGGACAAGATGGAGGGATGTAAGAATACCCCAAAATTCAGCACGGACGAACGTAAATTGATTTTAAACAAACTAAACCACGCGGTAGCCTTCGAAAGTTTTCTGCACACGAAATTTGTCGGGCAAAAACGATTTTCGCTTGAAGGGGCAGAAACCGTCATCCCTGCCCTTGATGCCGTCTGTGAAAGAGGAGCTGAACTGGGAGTTGAGGATTTCGTCTTTGGCATGCCTCATCGCGGGCGCTTAAATGTATTGGCAAATATTCTTGAAAAAACCTATAAGGATATATTTACGGAGTTTGAAGGCCGTGTAGCTCAGGATTCAGTGTTCGACGGGGATGTCAAGTATCACCTGGGTTATTCTTCCGATAAGATAAGTCTGGGAGGCAAACCGATTCACATGAGCTTAACGCCTAATCCCTCTCACCTAGAGGCTGTGAACCCTGTAGTGGAAGGAATAGCCCGCGCTAAAATTGATAACAGGCATAACAAGGATAACAGTAAGGTATGTCCGATTCTTATGCATGGTGATGCTGCTCTGGCCGGCCAGGGTATTGTTTATGAAGTCATACAGATGTCTCAGCTGGAGGGATTTAAGACAGGAGGAACCATACATATTGTCGTCAATAACCAGATCGGTTTTACGACAAATTACCTCGATGGCCGTTCCAGCACCTATTGTACGGATGTGGCCAAGGTTGTATTGTGTCCGGTGTTTCACGTAAACGGGGATGATGTGGAGGCGGTTGTTTATACTTCAAAACTGGCAATGGAGTTCCGCCAGACTTTCAAAAAGGATGTGTTTATTGATGTATTGTGTTACCGTAAATACGGGCACAATGAAGGAGATGAGCCAAGGTTTACCCAACCTTTGTTATACAAGGCGATTGCCGTGCATCCCAACCCCAAGGATATCTATCTGAAGCAATTGATTGGAGAAGGAATAATAGATGCCGCCTTTGCGGAGGCCATGGAGAAAGATTTTAAAAATTTGCTGCAGGATAAGCTGGAGGAGGCAAAACGCTCAGAAAAGGCTGATATAGCTTCTTTCCTCAATGGACAATGGAAAGGCATACGCATGGCGACTGCTCAGGATTTTGAAAAGTCTCCGGATACTTCGGTAGATAAAAAATTATTCCTGGAAATTGCAGGAAAAACAACCCGGCTCCCTTCGGATAAAAAGTTCTTTAATAAAATAGAGAATATTTTTAAGGAGCGTCAGGGGATGATAGACAAAGACAAGTACGATTGGGCGATGGGTGAATTGATGGCTTATGCCACCCTGATGAACGAAGGATCGGATGTGCGTTTTAGCGGACAAGATGTAGAGCGGGGAACATTTTCTCACCGGCACGCTGTCGTAAAAGTTGAAGATTCAGAAGAAGAATATACTCCTTTGAATCGTTTTGGTGCCAAAGGGAAACTGGATATTTATAATTCCTTATTGTCCGAGTATGCTGTTCTTGGTTTTGAGTTTGGTTATTCATTTGGGACGCCCGGAGATCTGGTGATCTGGGAAGCACAGTTTGGAGATTTTTTCAACGGAGCGCAGATTATTATTGATCAGTTTATAACCTGTTCCGAATACAAATGGAGAAGAATGAACGGTTTGGTTATGCTGCTGCCCCATGGCTACGAAGGGCAGGGACCGGAGCATTCCAGCGGACGTATGGAACGGTTTTTACAACAATGCGGAGAAAACAATATCCAGATTGTTAACTGTACTACGCCTGCCAATCAGTTCCACGTTTTACGCAGGCAACTGAAACGTCAATTCCGTAAACCCCTGATTTGTTTCACACCTAAGAAATTATTGCGTTATCCGGCCTGTGTGTCCTCCGTAAGTGATTTTATTAGCGGAGGATTTCAGGAGGTGATGGACGATCCGAAAGCGGATGTGGTTTCCGTAAAAAAAATTGCGTTTTGCTGCGGAAAAATATATTACGACCTGGCGGAAGGAAAAGAAAAGGCCGGAAAAACGGACGTAGCCATTATTCGCATCGAACAGCTTTATCCCTTTCCTGCAAAACAGATACAGGCGATCGTTTCTAAATATAAAAACGCGAAGGACTATTGCTGGGTGCAGGAAGAGCCGGAGAACATGGGCGCCTGGAGTTTCATGATGCGTGTTTTTGGAAACATTCGTTTAAGATATATTGGGCGTCAGGAAAGTGCAACCCCGGCTACAGGATATGCTAAAGTTCATGCGGAACAGCAGGCAGGTATTGTGAGCAGGCTTTTTGATAAAAATTAAAATTATTTATACATGGCCATCATAGAACAAAAAGTACCAAGCCCTGGTGAATCCATAACGGAGGTGGTAATTGCCAGGTGGCTCAAAAAGGATGGAGAATTTGTTGGGAAAGATGAGGCCATAGCTGAGATTGATTCCGATAAGGCAACCCTTACACTTAATGCAGAAGAAAATGGGGCAATAAAATTGCTTGCCAAAGAAGGAGATACGGTGAAAGTAGGTCAGGTGGTGTGTTCGATTGATACGAGTATTAAAGGGGAATCAAAAAAGCCAGAGACAGGAAGCAAAAAGGCTGAAACAGAAAGCCAAAAGCCAATTGAAAAGGCTGCGAATAAAAATGAAAACAAGGAAATCCCGAAGCAGGAAATAGTAAACCTGAAACAGGAAGCCACTTACGCCAGCGGAACACCTTCTCCATCCGCTAAGAAAATGATGGATGAACAAAATATCCCCTCAGCTAAATTAAACGGGACCGGCAAAGATGGCCGGATTACAAAAGGCGATGTTCTTGCAGCAATAAGTAATGGTTTTGATACTGCCACATTAAAACCAGAAGCAGGTTCAAGGGAAACGGAGCGAAAGAAGATGACACCCCTGCGTAAAAAATTGGCCCAGCGTTTGGTTGCAGTTAAGAATACTACCGCCATGCTGACTACTTTTAACGAGGTGGATATGAGCGCCATTTATGCACTGCGCACGAAATACAAAGACAAGTTTAAGGAGCAGTATGGTGTTGGTCTGGGGTTCATGAGTTTTTTTACAAAGGCTGTATGCGAAGCCTTGTACCTGTTCCCGTCAGTCAATGCAATGATAGACGGAGAAGAAATCGTTCATCACAACTATTGCGATGTAGGTATTGCAGTCAGCGCACCAAAAGGATTAGTGGTTCCCGTTTTAAAAAATGCGGAATGCTTATCCCTGGCTCAGATTGAAACAGAGATTAAGAACCTCGCCCTGAAAGCGAGAGACAATAAAATTGAGCTGAAAGATATGGAAGGAGGAACGTTCACGATAACCAATGGCGGTGTATTCGGTTCCCTGATGTCAACACCTATTATTAATCCGCCTCAAAGTGCCATTCTCGGCATGCACAATGTGGTAGAACGGCCTATGGCAGTGAGCGGACAGGTAGTAATCCGGCCAATGATGTATGTAGCACTTTCTTATGATCACCGTATTATTGATGGGCGGGAATCCGTAGGGTTTTTAGTTAAAGTGAAAGAAATGTGTGAAAACCCTCAGAAAATGTTATTCGGAGGGAAAGATCCGAATGAGGTGTTGCTGGGATTTTAAGTATGGAAAAGACAGAAACTAAACAGAACGTAGTCATTCTTTTTGCAGGGGATAGCGGAGATGGCATTCAGCTGATTGGCGCCCAATTTACCAATACCAATGCGCTGTTTGGAAATGATGTCAGCACTTTTCCAAATTTTCCTGCTGAGATTCGGGCCCCACAAGGTACCATTCCCGGCGTTTCAGGTTTTCAGCTGCATTTTGGAAGTGTAGCACTTTTTACACCGGGAGATATCTGTGACGTTTTGGTAGTTATGAATGCGGCAGCGCTTAAAACAGACCTCAAAAATCTGAAAAAGGGAGGAACGATTATCGTCAACACAGGAGGTTTTGGCCCTCAGAATTTAAAACTGGCCAACTATCCTGTAGAAGTCAACCCATTGCTGGATCACTCCCTGGATCAATACAGGGTCATTGAAATTGATGTCACTAAACTGACAAAGAAAGCACTGGAAGGTTCCGGTTTGGGAACCAAGGAAATTGACCGTTCAAAAAACATGTTTGTGCTTGGTTTTATCTACTGGATGTATAACCGCAGCCTGGCCAATACCATAGATTTTATCGAACGAAAATTCAGAACTCAGCCGGAGTTTATAGAATCCAACATAAAGATTTTAAAGGCAGGATACAATTACGGAGATATTACAGAAACTCCTATGACGCGTTACGAGGTGAAAGCGGCTCCTATGCCCAAGGGAACCTATCGCAGCATTACAGGAAATCATGCTACAGCCATGGGACTTATCTCAGCGGCTAATAAAGCCGGACTAACACTTTTTTATGGCTCGTACCCGATTACACCTGCATCAGATATATTACATGAACTGGCGAAACATAAAAATTTCGGAGTAAAGACATTTCAGGCAGAAGATGAAATTGCAGCTGTGACTTCAGCCATTGGCGCTGCCTTTGGGGGCAGTCTCGGCGTGACGGCTTCCTCAGGACCGGGGATTGCGCTTAAAACAGAAGCAATAGGTCTGGCATTGATGCTGGAATTACCCCTTGTCATTTGCAATGTTCAAAGAGGTGGCCCAAGTACAGGTTTACCTACCAAAACAGAGCAGGCCGATTTACTTCAGGCAGTTTACGGGCGAAATGGGGAAGCTCCTGTGCCTGTTATTGCAGCTTATTCACCATCAGATTGCTTTTATACTGTTTATGAAGCCTGCCGCATAGCCATTGAGCACATGACCCCGGTATTCTTTTTAAGTGACGGCTTTATTGCCAACGGGTCAGAGCCCTGGCAGTTTCCGCATGCGGAGAATTTAGAAAAGATCAACGTTAAGTATGCACATAATGAGTTAAAAGAAGGGGAGAAATTTTTGCCTTACAAACGCAATGAGAAGATGACCCGCCCCTGGGCCATTCCTGGAACCAAAGGCCTCGAACACCGCATTGGTGGCTTGGAGAAGGAGAATGAAACAGGCAATATTTCTTACGACCCGGACAACCACGAATTTATGGTGAAACTGAGGGCCGCAAGAGTTGAAAAAATTGCAGACTTTATTCCATTGCAGACCATTGATCAGGGAAAAGACAAAGGCAAACTACTGGTGATCGGCTGGGGATCTACTTACGGAGCTATCAAAACAGCTGTGAGGGAAGCTCTTGCAGAAGAGGTAGAAGTATCCCACATACATATCAAATACCTGAACCCGCTTCCTAAAAATATCGGAGCGATCCTTGAAAATTTCGAACAGATACTTATTCCTGAAATGAATAACGGGCAATTGATAAAAATCATCCGGGAGAAATTTTTGGTGGATGCGAAGGGTTTAAATAAGATTAAGGGAATGCCTTTTACGGCGGGGGAGATTAAGCGTAAGATAAGTGACATTATAAACGTTAAATAGATTTTTAATGAGTTCAGTTGAGATGGATAAAATGACGGCGAAGGAGCTTGTTACTGATCAGGAAGTACGCTGGTGTCCGGGTTGCGGAGATTATTCTATCCTCAAGCAGGTTCAAACAGTCATTCCTGAGTTGGGTCTTAAGCGGGAAAATATTGTTTTTATTTCGGGAATAGGCTGTTCCTCCCGATTCCCTTATTACATGGAAACCTTTGGCATGCATAGCATTCATGGCCGTGCAACAGCGATCGCCAGCGGACTGAAAGCAACCCGCCCGGACCTGAGTGTATGGATTGTTACCGGAGACGGAGATTCCCTGTCCATTGGCGGTAACCATTTGATTCATTTACTGAGAAGAAATTTTGATGTGAATATATTACTGTTCAACAATGAAATTTACGGTTTAACGAAAGGTCAGTATTCACCGACATCTCCGGAAGGATTGGTCACTAAGTCAACTCCGGCCGGATCACTTGATCATCCATTTAACCCACTGGCGCTTTGCATGGGTGCCGATGCTACATTTGTCGCCCGCACAATGGACAGGGACCCGATTCATTTGCGGGAATTATTGAAACGGGCACATGCGCATAAAGGAACTTCCTTACTGGAGATTTATCAGAATTGTAATGTGTTCAATGACGGGGCCTTTGAAGTGTTTACTGAAAAAGCGACAAAGAAAGTAAATACACTGTTTGTCGCTCATGACAAACCATTGGTATTCGGGCAAAATCTGGAAAAGGGTATCATTCTGGATGGCTGGACACCCCGCTTAGTGAATGTCGCGGACCATTCAATTAATGATTTGTGGATACATGATGAAAAGGATCGCCTGAAAGCGTCTATCCTTGTTCGTTTTTTCGATGATTCAAAACATACAGATGCGTTACCACGGCCTTTTGGAGTGTTTTACCAGGAAAACAGAAATACCTACGAAGATCAGATGAGCGCTCAGGTAGCTGAGGCAATAAAAAGCAAAGGGAAAGGCAATCTGGATGAATTATTAAGCGGCCGAAGTACGTGGAAGATTAGTTAGGGCGCTAACTAATTAATTCGGCCGGTATTAAGCACACCGGTATAGCGTGCATTTTGTGCTGATTCGCCTTGTTCAGGCGTGTGTAAATGTCAAGTACGGCTTCCTCTCTTTTTGATAACTTGCTGAAATCACCAGGGCTCGCGATAAATTTCATGGCCCATTCGAGTTCATCATACGTAGCCCCTATCTGATCCTCATCACTGCGTCCGTCTGCCCATAGACCATCAGTAGGTTTGGCATTCAGGATTTCAGCGATCACACCCAGTTCCCTGCAAAGAGCAAATACCTCAGATTTCATCAGATCCGCAATCGGGCTCAGGTCGACTCCTCCGTCTCCGTATTTTGTAAAAAAGCCCACTCCAAAATCTTCAATTTTATTTCCGGTTCCGGCGACAAGCATTTTTTTATTGCAGGAAAATGCATAGAGTGTAAGCATACGCAAACGCGCGCGCATGTTGGCCATGGTTAACCAGTCCTGTATCTCTTTTGGTATAGTGTCCTCCAGTGTTTCGAAGGTCCGTGTAAGATCAGTTTCATGTGCAGAAACATTCGGAAATCGTTCCATCAGCCATTTGATATGCGAATGTCCCCGCTCGTACTCAGCTTTATGCTGACGTATAGGCATATTCAGACAGATGACCGGTTGACCTGTCATAGCGCATAAGGTAGAAGTAAGGGCAGAGTCAATGCCGCCGGAAATGCCAATTGCAAATCCATTTGTTTTGGCTTGCCCGTTATAGTGTGAAAGCCAGTTTACGATATGGGCAATAACGGCTTGGTGATTCATGGTGAATTCCGCAATTGTCCCGGATCCGGCTTTAAAACAAAATACCCACTGTCAGCGTTATGCCTTTTGTATACAGGGTAGGATTTACTGAGCCACTTGGGCCTGTCTTGCCAGAGGGAATCGCAGATATAAATCCGTTATCAAACATAAGTGACCCTGTGATGGATGTACTTCCGCTTAGATTATACTCTGCTCCGGCGCCTATCAATAAGGATTCCCGAATGGGGTTTACATCTGCTGTCTTTGTGTCTGTTCCGCTGGTAGGATAGGAAGAAACGGAGCCGTTGCCCACTATGGCTGTTCCCGGGGCCTGAGCTACGGTCCTGGTCCAGGCAGTATTATTGCTTATTGCAAAACCGGAACCCAGTCCAAAGGCTCCATAGTACTTCATCATGCCAATAGACTTGGTCTTCATTTTAAGGAAAAGAGGTATCTGAAGGTATTGTATGCTGGCATTAGAAGAGGAAGTGTTTGCATAACTGCGTACCAAAGTGTTAGTACCGGATTTCAAACTTTGTGTGCTGTCATTCGTGCTGTATTTTACACCTGCGGCATTTACATTAAGTCCAAAGACAAAATAAATGGTCTCCGTCAACCTGTCCTCTACGTTAGCTCCATATCCAAAACCGAACTTTGCTCCGTTACTTTTACTTGCCGCATCACCGGTTGATGCCCAGTAAATTCCAGGTGTTGCCTGAAGACAAACATGGTACTTGTTATCGTTGTCCTGAGCCAGAGCAGGTGATAAACAGGCTGTAAGCAGTACAAAAGATAAGGCAGAACTTGCTGCTAAACGAATAAATGTATTTGGTCGTTGCATGGGTTTAATTTTATAATTTTAGCACAATTTAACAGTTAAGAATTAGCAATAATAAGCATTTTTTTAATACGATGATAAGGCCCAATTTACTTGTATTACTGCTCCCTTTTCTTTTTTCCTGTTCGGGCCGAAGGCTGGATGCAGATGTGTCCAAAATTCAGGTGAAGGAAGTAAAAATTGACCGGCTGGAACAAGATGTGTTTAATGCCCCACTTGCTGATATAGGTGGTTTGAGGAAGCGCCTGCAAGCTAAATACGGCAATTTTTACCTGGGCTTTCAAAGTGTCATCAATAGCGGGGGACGGCAATCCTCCGGTGGAGGGGTGAGCGAGCAAGAGCTGAGATTTTCCGATAGTGTCAGTTTACGTTTATTTGTTTCAGATTCGGCCATGAAAGAAGCCTACAAGGATTGTCAGAAGGTTTACCCCGACCTTGGGCAGGTTCAGTCCGATCTTACAGAGGTATTCAGGCATTTCCGGTTTTATTTCCCTGCACGCCCGCTCCCCAGGGTAGTAAGCTATATGTCGGGATTTAATTATTCTTTTTTACCGGTTGATTCTACGATTGGAATAGCGCTGGAACTATTTTTAGGGAGGGAGAATAAATTTTATCAGCTCATTCAGTTTCCGAAATTCAAGACCCTGACCATGAGCAAGGAATACCTGGCCTCAGAATTTTCAAGAGGGTGGATGTCAACAGTGTTTCCCAGAACAGATGAGAAGAAAGATTTTTTGAGTGAAATTATTTACGACGGGAAAATACTTTATCTGGTGGATGCGCTGTTACCGGCGACGAATGATACAATCAAAATGGGATATAGCCAGAAGCAGCTAAAGTGGTGCAGGGAAAATGAAT
This sequence comes from Bacteroidota bacterium, assembly GCA_013286805.1. Classification (GTDB taxonomy): domain Bacteria; phylum Bacteroidota; class Bacteroidia; order JABDFU01; family JABDFU01; genus JABDFU01. Next base: position 18,953 of record JABDEY010000007.1, read on the forward strand.
ATAACATGTGGGCTTATTTTGTACAGAAAAAGATATTCTACCTTTCGGATCCCGTGGAAATGGTTAAATATACAGGGGATGGCCCTTTTACTTCTGCATTTAACAAAGAAAGCCCTTCGAGGGTCGGCATTTGGATTGGCTGGCAGATTATTCGTTCCTACATGGATCATCATCCCAAAGAGACACTCGAAGACCTGATGAACGAAAAGGATGCACAGGCTATACTTTCCCAGTCCAAATATAAACCATCGAGGTAAACGCCATGATTCGGGATTTTAATTGTTAAAAATTTGTGTTGGAATGGAATCTGTAATAATAACCGGGGAAACCAGAGAAGCAAAATACATAGCATTGTTGCCCCAGCTTAAAGCGCTGATCGAAGGCGAAAAGGATAGCTACGCGAACCTTGGCAATATTATTGCAGGCCTGAAACATGCCATGGACTTTTTTTGGGTGGGTATGTATTTGGTCAAAGAGCGTGAATTGGTACTCGGACCTTTTCAGGGCCCTGTAGCCTGCACCCGGATTGGATATGGCAAAGGAGTTTGCGGAACAAGCTGGAAAGAGAAGAAATCCATTATTGTACCTGATGTGGATCAGTTTTCCGGACATATAGCCTGCAGTTCGATGACTAAGTCGGAGATTGTCATACCCTGTAGTGGGAAGAATGGAGATGTGCTTTTTGTGTTGGATGTGGATAGCACTATATTAAATGATTTCAGCAGTATAGATGAAAAATATTTGAAAGAGGTGGTTGGAATCATGGAGAAACAGGTTTTAGAGTTTTGTGTTTAAAATTTTGAGTTTAGAGTTTAAAGTTTTGTGTTTAAGGTTTATTGTTTAAAGTTTATTGTTAAGCATAGATGGTTGACCCCAAATTTAGTTTAAGGACTCTTTCGTTTAAAGTCCGCCATTTAGCATTCAGTGCAATTTTATTTCTTGCTGCATATTGCCTGCTGAGCTCCTGCGCTCAGATGGTTGCTCCAACCGGAGGTCCTGCAGACAAGACTCCGCCTAAAGCAGTGAAGTATAGTCCGGACAGCGCTTCTCTGAATTTTAACAGGAAACAGATTCGGATTTTATTTAATGAATACATTCAACTTGTTGATATTAATAAACAACTGATTATATCCCCTCCATTGAAGTATTTTCCGGACATACGGGTCAAAGGCAAAGCCCTGGTCATCAACATACGTGATACGTTGGCCCCTCAGACCACCTACGCATTTAATTTCGGGAATTCCATAGCTGATCTGAACGAACGGAATGCGCTGTCAAATTTTCAATATATCTTTTCAACGGGTTCCTTTATTGATTCAGTGTCACTGAAGGGGTCTGTCAAAAATGCACTGACACTTATTCCGGAAAAGGATGTGCTGGTGATGCTCTATAACACATCGGATGATTCCCTGCCATTCAGAAAGCTGCCCAATTACTTCGGAAAAACAAAGGAGGACGGTTCATTCAGGATAAATAATATACGTAATGGTAAATATAAAGTGTTTGCCTTGCAGGATAAGAATGCAAACTATTTATACGACACGCGGGACGAAAGCATTGCTTTTTCAGACACATTGATCGATCTGCAAAATAAGGAAAGTGTGGATTTGTTCTTATTTAATGAAGGCCCGAAAAAACAATTTATTAAAAAGGCTAAATCAATTGAGTCAGGGCATCTGCAGTTTGTTTTTAATAAACCGGTCGTTGATCCATCTTTTACACTAATTACCAAAAGTCCGGAAAAGAGATATCACCAGTTTATAGAATTAAATACGGGTTCAGACTCGGTTAATTTGTGGTTGCCGGATTATGACAAGGACTCCATCCGGGTAATTGTTGCTTCAGATAATAAAGTGATTGATACACTGGAGCTGGCAATTCCTAAAAGGACGGATACGGATAAAAAGTTTAAACTGACCTATAAGACCAATGTATTGGGATCATTGGATTTAAACAGAGACGTGGTTGTAAAGTTCAATCATTACCTGGACCAGCCTCAGAACCCGGTAAATGATTTGATTGAATTATTTGAAGACAGCATCAAGTCAACTGCAAAGGATATTGTTTTTTTGCAGGAAAAGAGCGGACTGAAAATTTTTAAAGTCACACCTGGTTATGACAAAAACAGCAATCATTCAGGGAGCAGGCCAGGGCAGCTCTTGCATGAACCCTGGAAAGAAAACACTAAATATAAAATACTCATTCAGCCCGGCGTCATTCAGGATATATTTGGATTGAAGAATGATTCGATAAAAATTGAATTTAAAACACCGGAACTGAAAACCTATGGTACATTGAAGCTGAACTGGCAACTTCCTTCTGACCTGCTGGGATCAGTACTTCAGTTATTGGATGACAAGGACAGGGTTACCCGTGAGTTTACACTTAAAGAAAAGTCCGGTTCCGTATTTATGAATTATTTAATACCTCAGAATTATAAGCTGCGTCTGATCTGTGACAAAAACGGGAATGAAAAATTTGATTCAGGAGATTACCTGAAACACCGGCAACCTGAGAAAGTGATTTATTACCCAGGCACAATGACGATCCGGGCGAACTGGGACCTGGAACAGGAGTGGAAGGTGGGTTTAAAAGCGGGCAAATAGCGCTCCGCTAAGGCTGGCTCCAACATCCACTGGAAGTTGGCCCCTATTCGAGCCTGTATGTAAGCAAGTCTACTTAAGGATTTCAAGATTATCTGCATCAAGACCAACCGGAAACTGATTCCTGAAATTTTCGAGGTCATTATAACTGATGGTTACCGTTTCAGCAGATTCTTCGTTTGGTTTTATTTTACTGATTGTTTCACCTTTAAAGTTAATCACCACCGAATCACCAGAATAATGCTCCTTGTTTCCGTCCGTACCAATTCGATTCACCCCAACTGTATAGGCTTGATTTTCTATCGCACGGGCTATCAGTAGTGATTTCCAGGGATGAATTCTTTTCTCCGGCCAGCTTGCAATATAGAGAAGCACATCATAGTCGGCTTTTAAATTCTCGATCCTTTTTTCGTTTCTTGGTTCTCCTAGCTCTCTTTTTTCTCCTCGTTCTCCTCGTTCTCCTCGTTCTCCTCGTTCTCCTCGTTCTCCTAGCTCTCTTTTTTCTCCTCGTTCTCCTCGTTCTCCTAGCTCTCTTTTTTCTCCTCGTTCTCCTCGTTCTCTTAGCTCTCTTGGTTCCACCGGAAATGTCCATTTATTTCTGCCCCAGGCCGGGAACCTTAAATCATAACAGATCAAAGGACAGATTTTCCAGCCTTTTAAATCCGTAACGATTCGCTGATGACCGTGTGAGAAAGGAATGTCTTCACCGGACATACGGAACAGATGGCGTTTGTCATATACTTCGAAAGTGCCGTCCGGTCGAATCCATAATAAGCGGTTGTAATGCTTTTCCTGCTCTTCAATAATCAGGCTGCCGGTAACGACGCAGTTTTTCGCTCTGCTTTGGTTCTGCATCCACAGCATGGTTTTTCCATGCATTTTTTCAGAAACAGCTGCAGTATTCATAGTAAAACCCGTGTTGAACATTTCTGGCAATATAATCAGATCGGTTTCATCTTTTAGGTTTGCAATTTGCCGGGAAAAATTTTCCAGGTTCTGATCAATACGTTCCCAGTACAGGTTGGATTGCAGAATGGTGATTCTCAGATCTTGCATAGCAGTTCAGCAGCTTTTTCCAGAGTTTCTTCTTTCTTGGCAAAGCAAAAGCGAAGAATTTTATTATCTACTGGTTTATGATAAAACACAGATATGGGTATGGATGCAACGCCCGCTTCTTTGATCAAACGGACTGCATAGTCCGTATCTTTTTCAATGGTAATGGCACTGTAATCCAGCAATTGAAAATAGGTTCCCGATGCAGGGCTGAATTTAAAACGCGAGTTTTTCAATAACCCATTAAAATAGTCCCTTTTTTTCTGATAAAAGCTTCCAAGGTCAAGGTAAGTATCCTGTTCTTTTAAATATTCTGCAAGCGCATACTGTATGGGTGTATTCACTGAAAAAACCAAAAACTGATGTACTTTTCTGAATTCAGTCATCAGATTATGAGGAGCAACGCAATACCCCACCTTCCAGCCCGTAGCATGAAAAGTTTTTCCGAAGGAGGATACAATCAAACTGCGTTCCGCCAGAATTGGGAAACGTGCCACGCTTTGGTGTTGCTGGCCATCAAAAATAATGTGCTCATATACTTCATCACTTACAATGACTGCATCCGAACCTTTTACAATTTTTTCCAGTTTGCGCATATCGTCAGCGGTCCATACGCTTCCTGTAGGATTATTGGGTGTATTCAGGATGATCATTCGGGTACGGTGATTGAACATTTTTTTCACCTCGTCCCAGTCAATGGAATAATCAGGAGCTTTTAAACGCAGATAAACCGTTTTTCCACCTGCTACCTCAATCGCAGGCTGGTAACAGTCATAAGCAGGTTCAAAAACAATCACCTCATCGTCTTCGCGCACAAGGGCTGCCACTGCAGTATAGATGGCCTGGGTAGCGCCAGCTGTTATGGTTATTTCAGTTTCAGGATCGTAGGATGTACCATATTGATTTTGCGTTTTTTTTGCAAGAATTGTTCGCAAAGGAAGTAAGCCCGGCATAGGGGCATATTGATTATGCCCTTTCAGCATCGCCTCATTTACCAGTTTTATGAGCAATTCAGAACACATAAAATCCGGAAATCCCTGGGATAAATTAATGGCATTGTGTTCCGCTGCCATTTTAGACATGACTGTGAAAATAGTTGTCCCCACCTTTGGCAGTTTGGAATGTATTGTTCCCGGAAAGACAGGCATAATTTGAATAATTAGAGCAGCAAAGCTAAGATAAAATTCAGGTGGAAGGCAATTGTTGAATGCTGAGTGATGAAGTTGGCGAAAAAGACGAAAATTTATAAATTTGCAAAGTAAACCAAGCGAAAAAACAAATCAAATGACAATTGAAAAAGATTCAGTAGTAAGCGTAAGCTACCATCTCAGTTCAAAAAAGGCAGGGGAAAAGGAAGAAAGTGCAGTTGAAACTACTAAAGCGGGAGATCCTTTTGTTTTCCTCTTTGGTTCCGGAGGGCTCATTGAAGGATTTGAGAGCAACTTAAAAGGCAAAAAGGTCGGAGATAAATTTGATTTTCACATTGCACCAGCAGAAGGTTATGGAGAACATCACCTGGACAATGTGGTGAACATACCCGTAACTGCATTTCACGATGAAAAAGGAAAAATGGACCATGAGATGGTAAAAGTTGGCAATGTATTGCCAATGACCGATTCGGATGGAAACCAGATGCGGGGCTCTGTACAGGAAATAACAGGTGAACATGTGAGGATGGATTTTAATCATCCCTTAGCCGGGCAGGATTTGCATTTTGCCGGTGAAGTACTTGAAATACGAGCTGCTACGAAAGAAGAACTGTCCCATGGCCATGTGCACGGGCCGGGTGGGCACCATCATTAGTTAGACTTAGGCTTACAAAGCCTTAGTCTAATTTATACCCGAAGGGTGCTAATAAACCTTCTGCATTATTGTAACATCCAGTAATTTCCCAAATTTTTTTCCAACCTGTTTTAAGGTGCCGACCAGTTGAAAGCCGTTTCGTTCATGGAGGTAGATGCTGTGATCATTGCCTTCTGTAATCCGGGCAATGATGGTTTTGAGTTGGGTTTGGCTTCCAATGGCAACAATGCTTTCAACAAGTAATTTGCCGATTCCTTTTCCCCGGAAGGTGGAATGGACGTATACGGAGATCTCAGCAGTAATATCATATGCTTTACGCTCCGACCATTTATTTAATGCAGCGTATCCTGCAATTTCGCCTTTGTATTCAGCAAGGATGACCGGAAAATTTTCGTCCCGGTTTTTGAACCATAGCGTCCGGTCTTCGAGGTCTTTTACTTCTGTATCAAAAGTAGCGGTTGTGAATAATACGGCCTCATTATAAATAGCTCTGATGGATTCCAGGTCTTTAATGGTAGCAAGCCGTGTAGCGATCAAAATAGTTGCAGTTTTTGAATCATGAAGTGATCATTGGCTCCGGTCTTCATCAGGTGTAATTTACTTCTTTAGATTCGCCATTAAATACTCCCGGTTCATGCGGGCTATATTCTCGACCGAAATTTCTTTAGGGCATTCGGCTTCACAGGCGCCAGTGTTGGTGCAGCTTCCGAATCCTTCTTCATCCATTTGCCTGACCATATTCAGAACCCTTGATTCGCGTTCTATCCTGCCCTGAGGTAATAGGGCAAGTTGAGAAACTTTTGCAGAAACAAACAACATGGCGGAAGAATTTTTACAGGCAGCTACGCAGGCTCCGCATCCTATACAGGCTGCAGCAGCAAAAGAGTTGTCCGCGTCATCTTTAGGAATCGGAATATTGTTGGCATCTTTTGCATTGCCCGTATTAACTGAAATAAAACCACCGGAAGAAATGACTCTGTCAAATGCAGAACGGTTTACAATAAGGTCTTTTACTACCGGAAATGCCTCTGCCCTCCAGGGTTCAACAACAATGGTGTCCCCGTCTTTGAATTTACGCATGTGCAGCTGGCAGGTAGTTGTCCCTTGAGCAGGTCCGTGGGCACGTCCATTGATATACATACTGCACATCCCGCAGATACCTTCCCTGCAATCGTGGTCGAAAGCGATTGGCTCCTCATTCTTCTGAATAAGTTGTTCATTCAGCACATCAAACATTTCAAGGAAAGACATGTCAGGAGAAACCTCTTTAACAGGATAGGTAACCAGATTCCCTGCTTCTTTAGCATTTTTCTGGCGCCAGATTTTTAATGTGAGATTCATAGTGTCTATATTTTATTTATAACTTCTCTGCGTTGGATGTACCACGTCAAATACCAATTCTTCTTTATGCAATTCCCAATTCCCGGCTTCCTTGAATTCCCATGCAGCTACATAAGAGAAATTGTCATCATCACGCTTGGCTTCCCCATCAGGGGTTTGCGACTCTTCCCTGAAATGACCTCCGCAACTCTCCTTACGCATGAGCGCATCCTTGCACATCAATTCCCCAAGTTCCAGAAAATCGGCTACCCGGCCAGCTTTTTCAAGCTCCGTATTTAATTCATTCTGTATTCCCGGAATGCGAACGTCTTTCCAGAATTCTTCCCGTATAGTTTTAATTTCCGAAATAGCTTCTGTCAGATGTTTCTCATTGCGTCCCATTCCGCATTTATCCCACATCACCTTACCTAATTTTTTATGGAAGTGGTCAACTGATTTGGTTCCTTTCACATTCATCAGCTTGTCTAATTGCTCCTGAACTTTCTTCTCTGCTTCAACAAAAGCTTCGTGATCGGTTGGGATCGCTTTGGTACTAATATCTGAAGCGAGATAAGAGCCGATTGTGTAAGGAATAACAAAATAGCCATCGGCCAGTCCCTGCATCAAGGCGGATGCGCCAAGACGATTGGCGCCGTGATCACTGAAGTTGGCTTCACCCAAAGCGTAAAGTCCGGGAACGGTAGTCATTAATTCATAATCAACCCAAAGCCCTCCCATCGTATAGTGAACGGCAGGATAAATCCTCATAGGAAGTTCATAAGGGTTTTCGCCGGTAATCTTTTCATACATTTCGAAGAGGTTGCCATATTTTTCTTTAACAACTTCCTGTCCCAGTTTTTTAAGGTCTGCGGCTGTCGGGTTATGGAGGTTGCGTTTATTGGCTTCTACCTGTCCGTAACGCAGGGTGTTGGAGGTAAAATCAAGGTAAACAGCCATTTTGGAAGTGCCCACTCCGTAACCTGCATCGCAGCGCTCTTTAGCGGCGCGGGAAGCAACATCACGGGGAACCAGGTTTCCGAATGCAGGGTATCTGCGTTCTAAATAATAATCCCTTTCCTCTTCCGGAATATCAGTTGCTTTACGGGCATCATCTTTTTTCTTAGGTACCCAGATTCTGCCGTCGTTACGCAAGGATTCGCTCATCAAGGTAAGTTTACTCTGGTGATCTCCTGAAACAGGAATGCAGGTTGGGTGAATCTGTGTGAAGCAAGGGTTACCAAATAAGGCACCCCTGCGGTGGGCCTTCCAGGCAGCAGTTACATTGCAACCCATAGCATTGGTAGATAAATAAAACACATTGCTGTATCCACCGGTACAAAGCAAAACGGCATGCCCGAAATGCCTTTCCAGTTTTCCGGTAATTAAGTCCCGTGCAATGATTCCACGGGTTTTACCATCTATCATTACAATGTCAAGCATTTCATGGCGGGAATACATTTTCACAGTACCCAATCCAACCTGACGCTCCAGACCGCTATAAGCACCTAACAAAAGCTGCTGGCCCGTTTGCCCGGCAGCATAAAAAGTACGTTGCACCTGAGTGCCCCCAAAAGACCGGTTGCTGAGATAGCCTCCGTATTCCCTTGCAAAAGGAACCCCCTGCGCGACGCATTGGTCGATGATATTCGCACTCACTTCAGCAAGACGATATACATTTCCTTCCCGCGAGCGATAATCCCCACCTTTTACGGTATCGTAAAACAAGCGATACGTACTGTCCCCGTCGTTCTGATAATTTTTTGCGGCGTTGATACCGCCCTGTGCAGCGATGCTATGTGCTCTGCGTGGAGAATCCTGAAAGCAAAAACATTTAACTTTGTATCCAAGTTCCGCAAGAGAAGAAGCTGCGGAAGCACCTGCAAGGCCGGAACCAACAATGATCACTTCAATGTTACGCTTGTTGGAAGGATTAACCAGAGGGACCGATGATTTATACTTAGTCCACTTGGTTTCAAGTACACCTTCCGGAATTTTTGAATTTATTTTGCTCATAGTTATTTATTTAATCCAGCCCATGTATATGGAGACTGGCATCATTGCGAAAATAAAAGGAACGATTATGGAAAAACCAGTACCCACAGCCTTAATAAGAGGTGTATACTTTTTGTTGTTCAGCCCAAGCGTCTGGAATGCGGAATGAAAACCATGCAATAAATGATAACTCAGGGAAAACATGGCCAGAACATAAATGATGACCACTGTCAGGCCTTGAAAAGATCCATCAGCACTGAATGATTCCTTCATCTTAGCAAACAAAGTAGTGTGGCCTCCTGTGATCTCATCCGTAAAACGACTGATCACCCAAAAACTTTTCAGGTGAATGATAAGGAACATCAGAATGAGCGTTCCCAAAAGTCCCATGGAACGGGAATACCATTTGCTGTTGGATTTGGCATCATTTACTGCATATTTTACAGGACGGGCTTTACTGTTGCCAAGCGTAAGCATCAGAGCCTGATAGATATGAAGTAAAATACCCAGGAACAATACAATTTCCATCGTCCTGATAATCGGGTTGGTTCCCATAAACTCAGCTCCCGCATTAAAATTTTTGCCTCCGTCATTGTAAAAAATCAAGGCATTGATGCCACAATGAACAATCAGAAAGGTAATCAGGAACAGGCCGGTTATGGCCATCACAGTTTTTTTTCCTATCGAAGAGGTAAGGAATTGCTTCATACTGAAATTGTTTTAATTTTATGCTGAGTAAAAGTAACATGCGAAAGTTTTCCAAACAAGCAAATACGACTAAAAATGAAATATTCTGCCATTGACAGCAAACTGTTTATTGAAAACAGAAAACGCTACATTAAAAAGTTAAAAGCATGTTCTGTGTCAGTTTTTAACTCAAATGATATTATGCCAACTAGCGCGGATGGTTCAATGACTTTCGTCCAGAATACAGATATGTTTTACCTGTCGGGGATTGATCAGGAGGAGAGTATTTTGCTTCTGTTCCCGGATGCCAAGAACCCGGAGCATCGGGAAATTCTTTTTGTGATGGAGACAAGTGAACAAATTGCCATCTGGCATGGACACAAGTATTCCAAAGAGGAAGCATCAGCAGCTTCAGGCATAAAAACGATTCACTGGCTGTCACAGTTCAAAACGATTTTTAATACATTAATGAGTCAATGTGAGAACGTATATCTCAATACGAATGAGCATACGCGTGCAGTTGTTGAAGTGCAGACCAGGGATGCAAGGTTTGTTAACTGGTGCAGGGAATGTTATCCCCTTCACACTTATTTGCGATCTGCTCCAATTATGCAGGAACTCAGGGCCATTAAATCCAAAGCTGAAATTGACCTGATCAGGCAGGCCTGTCACATAACAGAGAAAGGTTTCAGGAGGTTATTGGGTTTTGTGAAACCAGGAGTCTGGGAATATGAAATTGAGGCAGAACTGATTCATGAATTTGTAAGGAACCGCTCCCGTGGCTTTGCATACGGACCCATTATTGCATCCGGATATAACTCCAATGTACTGCATTATGTAGAGAACAATAAACAATGCAAAGCTGGTGATATTTTATTGCTGGATGTGGCTGCAGAATATGCCAATTATGCTTCTGATATGACCAGGGCACTTCCCGTAAGCGGCAAATTCGGCAAAAGGCAAAAAAATGTTTACAATGCTGTATTACGCGTGAAGCGGGCAGCCGTAAGGTTGCTAAAGGTGGGAAACACGCTTGATAAGCTAAATGCTGAAGTGGGTGAAATCATGCAGGAAGAACTGTTGAAATTAAGACTTCTGAAAGCTGCCGATATTAAAAAACAAAACCCTGCAAATCCTGCATACAAGAAATACTTTATGCATGGAACCTCCCATTATATAGGACTTGATGTGCATGACCTGGGAAGTTTCTCCCGCCCGTTTGAAGAAGGTATGGTGTTTACCTGCGAGCCAGGTATGTACATACGGGAAGAGAGCCTTGGTATTCGGCTTGAAAATGATATTCTTATCACCAAAAATGGGCCTGTCGATCTGATGGCAAACATTCCGATTGAAGCGGAGGAGATTGAAGAATTGATGAACAGATGATCGGTAATCGGTGTTCGATAATCGGTGTTCGGTGTTTGATGATCAGTTATCTGCGCTCGGTTTGATATTATGATTAAATACACCTTATTCAAGCAGGTAAAAGTTCGCTATTCTGATCGGGGTAAGGGTCATGTTTTGGTTCTGCTGCATGGTTTTTTAGAAGACCTGGAGATGTGGGATGATTTTTCAAAAGAACTATCCAAGTTCTTTCGCGTTATTTGTATAGATCTTCCTGGTTTTGGTGAAACACCAGCTATAGGATTTGTGCTGACGATGGAGTTGGGAGCAAATTGTGTAAAGGCAGTTTTGGATAAAGAGAAGCTGAAGCGTTATGTTATTGTGGGCCATTCCATGGGCGGATATGTGGCTTTGGCCTTCTCGGATTTGTTTCGTGACAATGTAAAAGGTTTAGGTTTATTTCATTCTACTGCACTGGATGACAGCCCGGAGAAAAAAGAAAGCAGGGATAAATCAATTAGTCTTGTGAAAAAAAATCCTGGTAAATACATTGAAATATTCTTCGCCGGATTATTCGCGCCCCTAAATGTTCCGCGATTTAGGTCTGAAATTAACGTATTTCAGAAAAGAGCGAAAGGCCTGACCAAGCAGGCAATTGTGAATACACTTGAAGGTATGAAAGACCGCAAGCGGATGGATTGGGTTTTAGAAATGGCAGAGTTTCCGGTATTGTTTATCATCGGGAAATACGATGCAGCTATTCCTTACGAACCAGTGTTAAATCAGGTTCAACTGGTTAAAGACCCAACGGTCTTGTTTCTTGAAAATGCCGGACACATGGGATTTTTGGAGGAGAGGGAATTGACACTCAGTGCGGTTAAGAAATTTACGAGAAGAGCTTTCGTTGGGTCCCCTATGATATCCGCTATTGTACCTATATGATTCCTTTTTTACCAGATTATATTTGTGCACAGGAACTTTGGATAAAAAAACTGTTCGTTTTTGGAGTGTTTTTATAGGTCCACTAAAATAAACCTATGGAGTCTCATAGGTTCACAATAATGAACTTATGAGAGCATCAATAAAGGACTTAGGAGGGAATCAAAAAAAGACGTATGCCTACTAACCCAATCGGCGTTTCTTTAACTGGATCTGAGGTATTAGCTACCCTTAGAGAGAATATTAAACTGGCCCGCATAGGCAGGAGACTCACTGTTTATATGGTGTCAAAAATGGCAGGCATCAGCCGCTCGGCATTATGGCAGGTTGAAAAGGGATCACCGAAGGTTGCAATAGGGATCTATTGTGAGGTATTGTTTATTCTCGGCCTGGCAAATGACTTGTTAAAGGTTGCAGCCAATGATCTACAAGGCCGGAAATCAAAAGATTTCGGTTTGCCTACCAGAAAAACATCGCGTCAGATCAAAGGCGAGGATAAGCGATTAAATAGCCGGAAAGATAAATACGAAAAGGATGCTGTGTCTTTTCTGGAAGAACTGATGGGGAAAAGGCAACAGCGGCAGGTTCTTCAGTGCAGTATTAATCCTTAATCAAGGATTAATTGTACAGTCCCGGTTTTGGAAACCATTTGTCCGTTATTTTCGGTAATAGCCAGGCTGTAATTATAAATACCAGCTGTTATAGTTCCCTGATGCGATCCATCCCAACTCACTGTCAAAGTAGTTGAAACAAATATCTTATTGGAGCAATTGTCAGTTATTGTTAAAGCTGAAGATTTGATAGAATCAGCAGGCTGAGTGCCTATGTACCATAAATCATTTACACCGTCACCATTTGGGGTAAAATACATTGTAATGTATATTTTGCCGGTACCGCAGGTCAAAGAATCCTTTAAAATACTCGTGGATGAAGTTGTAGTTTCATTTGCCTTTGTGACATTAAGAGTGGTAGCAGGAATGCAAATTACTTTTGGTCCCGCAGTTGTGGTTGTTGAATTCTTAGAGCAGCTGAAAAGGAAAATAGTGCTGATAATGGAAGCAAAGATAATTGATTTCATATTTCTGGTTTTACGTAACAAAATAAATCTTAGCAATATAAGGATAAAGAAATTATTGAACTACCAGCTTTTTCCTGCCTGAGATGTTATTTTGTGTGTCTGTGAGCTGGATGATGTAAATGCCTTTGGGGAGTATACTCGCATCCAAAACAAATTCCTGTCCTGAATTATTGACTGGACAGTCAACAGCCTGTCCCAAAAGGTTCAGGAGTTGTAAGGCGCATGGTTTGGTTTCGGAGGATTTGATGGTAACTATACTGGAAGCAGGGTTAGTAGGCATCTTAGCTCCTTGAGGTATCGGAGATAGTTGAGTTGCGGGCTAAAGGAATTGTCGTCAAAAAGCCGTAAATTCGAAACAGAAAAAACGCAAAAATTATGACTGCAATAAAAATTCGTCAAAAGGTTCACAGCATTATAGATAATTCTGATGACCGTATTTTAAAAGTTGTTTATGCTATGCTTAAAGAATACGCAAAGGCAGAAGTTGAGTCTTCAATTTTATCAGATGAACAAAAAATAGAAATTGACCGTAGATGGAATAATCATAAAAACGGAAAGAGTAAAAGCTATTCAATTGAGGAGGTTAATAAATTTGTTGCAGCTCGGCTTAAAAAATGAAGTTTAATATTGAAATTAAAGAAGAGGCACAATTTGACATACTTGAAGCCTCTGAATGGTATGAAAGCAGACAAATTGGTCTTGGAAATCGTTTCAAAACGGAAGTCCTCAATTATATTGAATACCTTAAAACTAACGCTCTCAGCCATCAAAAAAAGTACAAAGAGAATAGAGAATTGTTAGTCAAAAGTTTTCCTTATGTTATTGTTTACAGGGTTGTTAATCTAATAGTCTATGTTCTTGCAGTTGCAAACTGTGAACAGCACCCAACAAAAAAAACGGAAAAGGCGATAAGTCCCGACCTCAAAATCGGCCGTTCTTTGACCAATATTTCTCTCAAACGCTCGCTCCCAAAGGAACTGAATTGGGATGCTATAGCTGGATGAAAAAATTGTCTTACGAATTACGCTAAATCCTACCTCCCCCCTTCAGAAACGCATCCCATCCCTGAGCCCTCAGCGGATGCACAGTCCCGCTTTTCGTAATTAAATTACAGCCTGAATTTTTATCTGTGACATGACCAATAATAGTAATATCCGGATGGTCTTTTATTTTTTCGTAATGCGAAATATCCACAGCGAACAGCAACTCATAGTCCTCACCACCATTTAAAACACAGGTAGTAGGATCCAGGTTGAATTCACGGGCACGGCTGAAAGTCATAGGATCAATGGGCAATTTATCTTCATATAAATTACAACCTACTCCGGATTGTGTGCAAATATGCAATAGCTCTGAAGCAAGGCCATCAGAGACATCTATCATTGCAGTTGGTATAATTTCAAGTCCTTCAAAAATCAATGGCAGGTCCTTTCGCGCTTCCGGCTTCAGCTGCCGTTCAAGTATATAATCATTCCCTTCGAGATCAGGTTGTACTCCTGGGTTTTCCTTGTACACTTTTTTCTCCCGCTCCAGCAATTGCAATCCGACATATGCTCCTCCAAGATCGCCTGACACACAAAGCAAATTACTCTCTTTCGCCCCATCACGGTACACCAGATGTTTTTTATCAGCATCTCCGATCGCCGTTACACTAATTACCAAACCACCCGGAGATGAAGTTGTATCTCCACCCACAAGATCAATTCCATAGCGATCACAGGCCATCGTAATACCGGCATATAATTCTTCAACTGCTTCAAGGGAAAACCGGTTGGATAAAGCGATGGAAACCAGAATTTGCCGAGGAGTGGCGTTCATGGCATAAATATCACTCAGATTAACGATGACAGCTTTATACCCCAGATGTTTCAAAGGAACATACCCCAGGTCAAAATGCACTCCTTCTACCAACATATCGGTAGATATAACCGTTTGCTTGTTTTTATTGTCAATTACTGCTGCGTCATCACCTACACCTTTTATTGAGCTATCGTTCTTCAGAGTGATAAACTGGGTGATGTGTTTAATTAGTCCGAATTCTCCTAAAGTTCCCAGTTCGGTTCGTGCAGATTGATTTTCAAACATGATCAATTATTTTATTAATAGTACAATTAACCAATTACTAAATCCGGATAATGGAGCAATTTAAATAAACTTAATCTTTCTTGCCGCGAACAAACACATTCTCAGCAAAATAACCCCGTGCTTAAAGCGTGAAATATTTGTTGAGCCATAGGTTCGTTCCCGGTATCGGATAGGAATCTCGATAATCTTTAAATTAAGCTTATGTGCCCCGAATATCAGATCATAATCTCCGAAAGGATCAAACTCTCCGAAAAATTTACGGTTCTTCACCAGTTTATAATAATCCTCCCGGAAAATAACTTTCGTTCCACACAGTGTATCTTTAAAACGCTGATCCAGCAACCAGGTAAAAGCCATGCTGAAAAATTTATTACCCAGCAGATTCAAAAAGCGCATGGCTTCTTTTTCCATCTGATAGACCAGTCTGGATCCGTTGATAAATCCACCTTTTCCGGAGGCAATGGCATCATAAAATTTAGGCAGGTCTTCCGGAGGAACTGTCAGATCGGCATCCAATATCATTAAAATGTCCCCGGTTGCTATCCCATATCCTTTCCGCACAGCATCTGCTTTTCCCTTGCCTTCCTGTTGGGCAATTTTAATGTCATGCGTGCCGGCATATTTTTTCTGAATCTCCTGAATTTTTTCCCAGGTATTATCTGTAGAGTTTCCCTCCACAAAAATGATTTCCGTATGTTTTCCGAATTTTGGAAGGCGGGTGATCGCGTTTTCTATGTTCCCGCTTTCATTACGGGCAGGAATAACCACTGTTGTCGAATATTTATTTTCCCATTCAGGTGGATTCACAAAGGCCAACGGTTTTGCAAATGCAAAATGATTCAGGCAGAAATATTTGAAAACCGGCAATTTGGCTAATACAACATTGAAAAAGGTGGAAAGCAGGGGCACATAAAAAGGGAGTAAGGTACGTTTGGAATTGCGGTAGACATCAAATCCTGCTACATACAATAAATTGCAGATATCATTTAGCGATAACCAGTTTTGGGTAGGGGTAGGGGTTTTAAGCCCGATTTTTTCTCCAAAACTCAGGACAGGCTCCCAAAGAAAATTATAATAGCTGACAATAATTTTTGTCTGAGGATGACAAACTTTATGCAACTGATTAAATACTTCCTCCACATCTTCCA
This sequence comes from Bacteroidota bacterium, assembly GCA_013286805.1. Classification (GTDB taxonomy): domain Bacteria; phylum Bacteroidota; class Bacteroidia; order JABDFU01; family JABDFU01; genus JABDFU01. The sequence goes on from JABDEY010000007.1 coordinate 35,005, forward strand.
GAAAGCCAATCAGGTTGGAAATAATAATCACATCAAACTTCCTGTTCAGGGTAATTTCCTCGGCCCTCATCTCATGAAATTCCAGATGGGGGAATTGCTCCCTTGCTATTTTGATCATGCCGGGGCTGAAATCAATTCCGGCCTTATCTTTCCCTTTTATTTCATTCAGCAATTCTCCGGTTCCGCAGCCTATTTCAAGAACAGAATAGTCCTCATGGGCAAAATAATCACAATAGCGGGTAATATCATTCCAATAGTAAGAGCTCGACCTGCGCTTTTTAGCGCGGGAAGCAGCAGCTTTTTCGAAATAATCCAATTTATTTTCAGCCTTGTTTTCCAATAGATTTTATTCAGCCTGCTAAAATAGTTAATTTTACGCTGTGCATAAACCTATTTACCTCGATTATGCCTCCACGACTCCGGTTGATAAACGGGTACTGGAAAGTATGTTGCCCTATTTTTCTGAAAAGTCAGGTAATCCTGCGAGCCGCACGCATTCCTTTGGCTGGATAGCGGAAGAGGCGGTCAAATCAGCAAGGGAAAGGGTTGCAAACCTTATCAATTGCAGTGAACAGGAAATCATTTTTACCTCTGGTTCTACTGAAGCGATCAACCTTGCCATTAAGGGGGTCTTTGAGAATTACCAGAGCAAGGGCCGGCATATTGTGACTGTAGCAACAGAACACAGGGCAGTTTTGGATACCTGCAAAGCCCTTGAAAAAAAAGGTGCTGAGGTTACGTATTTGCCTGTAAACAATGAAGGATTGATCGATTTGAATTTAATCGAAAAGTCAATAACAGACTCTACGATTCTGGTCTGTGTTATGTTTGCCAATAACGAAACCGGGGTAATTCAGTCCATGAGGTCTATTGCTGATATAGTTCACTCACGCGGTAGCATTTTAATGAGTGATGCTACGCAGGCAGTTGGTAAGATACCTGTTGATATACAAGCCGAACATATAGATTTGTTATGTTTGTCGGCACATAAATTGTATGGACCTAAGGGGGCAGGAGCCTTGTTTGTTCGCCGGAAGAATCCCCGGGTTACTTTATATCCATTGATACATGGAGGGGGACATGAACGTGGTTTAAGGTCCGGAACACTGAATGTTCCCGCTATCGTGGGCCTTGGTAAGGCATCTGAATTTGCGAAAGCTGAGATGGGAGAGGAAGGTCTCAGGATATCAGCATTGAGAGCATTTTTTGAAGAGGCCTTGATGAGTTTACCGGAACAAGCCTGTAAGAATTTGCCTGAACAGGCCTTTAAGAATCTACCGGAACAAGCCTGTAAGAATTTGCCTGAACAGGCCTTTAAGAATTTACCTGAACAAGCCTATATAAAGACTAATGTTGTAACGATAAATGGGCACATTAAAAACCGTCTGCCTAACATCAGCAGTCTTGCTTTCAAAGGCTTTAAAGCAGATCAGTTAATTACAAAAATGCCTGAGATAGCAGTAGCTGCCGGCTCGGCTTGTTCCTCTGCTATTGCTGAGCCTTCGCATGTATTGACCGCCATGGGCTTAAGTCAGGAGGAAGCGTATTCAAGCATTCGTTTCAGCCTTGGGAAATATACCAGCAGGGAAGAGGTGGAGTATGTGGTGGAAAAGGTAAAAACGGTACTCGGTGAACAGTAATCAGAAATGCGAAGCATTCATGAGCACAAAAAAAGGAAGCGAGCGAATAAATCGGTGAAAGGTTATCCTGAACAAATTTCCGAAGGAGCTAATCATTTTTCAACTCCTTAAATGAATCGATCATCCTGTCAATGTCAGGGAGCGGTGATTCTTTGTACCCATCACCAGTCCAGGAAAGGATCTGGTAAAACCTGTTTTCCGTTTCAATAACAACAAGTTTATAGAAGACAGGATGTTTGTTAAAGTCGCCGGTAATCTCAGCCACCAGTGCATCCGATCCGTTTATTTTTCTTCTGACAGGGTCAGCCATCTTTCCATGCGTTGATCCTAAAAAAGGCTGCGCAGCAACAACTTTGAAATAATCCGTCAGTTTGTATTTCAGGTTATAATGCACCAGGTCTTTTTTGTTTTCATCAATCACAATCATGTAAATATCTTTTTCTTCGTTTTTATATTTTAAAGAAGCTTCAACCTGAAGTTCAGGAGCCGGGAGCATATAATCGGCCATTAGTATAGAATATTTATTGTTTATGTTGACCGAAATAAATTTGGCAGGATGCTGGCAGGAATTAAGAGCCAATAGAATTGCCAAAGACAGAATAAAAGACTTCAATTTATCTTTGGTGTTCATAAGTGCTGCGCAATTCTCGCTTCGCTGCGAGTTGCTTTGCATTTCTCCTTACAACGTCCCTCTCTTCTCCTGCTCCCGTTCAATGGATTCAAACAAGGCCTTGAAGTTCCCTGCTCCAAATCCTTTTGCGCCCATACGTTGTATGATTTCGAAAAACAGGGTAGGGCGATCCTCAAGCGGCTTTGTAAAAATCTGCAACAGATAACCATCTTCATCCGCATCAATCATAATCGCTAATTTCTCCAGAACATTCATGTCCTCTTTCATCATTTTCATATGAACACCAAGGCGCTTTGGAATTTCTTCGTAATAGGATTTCGGAGGAGCTGATAAAAATTCTACACCCCTGGCTCTCAATTCCTTGACGGTATTAACAATGTCATCCGTTGCTACAGCAAGATGCTGCACACCTGCGCTTTCATAGAAATCAATGTATTCCTCAATCTGGGATTTTTTCTTTCCTTCAGCTGGTTCGTTGATAGGGAATTTAATCCTGCCATTTCCATTGCTCATCACTTTACTCATCAGGGCAGAATATTCGGTATGAATTTGCTTATCATCAAATGAAAGAAAGTTGACAAAACCCATCACTTCTTCGTACCATTTAACCGTTTTATTCATTTCACCCCAGCCAACATTACCTACCATGTGATCTATAAACTTTAATCCGGTTGGTGTCGGATTGTAATCCGATTTCCAGGATCTGAATCCAGGCAAAAAGACTCCCTTGTAATTCTTCCGTTCCACAAAAATGTGAACAGTCTCTCCGTAAGTATAAATTCCAGAACGAACAACCTCGCCATGCTCATCTTTTTCCACCATAGGCTCCATAAAAGGCCTTGCACCTCGTTTGGTGGTTTCTTCAAAAGATTTACGTGCATCCTCCACCCATAGAGCAATCACTTTTACCCCATCCCCGTGTTTTGCCAGATGCTCATTGATTGGGGATTTGGAATTTAAGGGTGTAGTCAGAACAATGCGTATTTTATCCTGTGACAAAACGTAAGAAGTATAGTCCCTGCAACCTGTCTCCAGACCTTTGTAGGCGTATGACTGAAATCCAAAGGCAGTTTTATAGAAATGAGCAGATTGTTTCGCATTGCCCACATAAAATTCCACATAATCAGTGCCAAGCAGTGGAAGGAAGTCCTGTGCTCCTTCAAATATTTTTTCCAGGCCGTACTCTACGTTTTTTACTTCTTTTGACATACTGATTTTTATTAATTTACTCCAACCAACTTTTATAATATTTCCCATCATCTATCTGCATAGCCGCCTCCGTCACCATCAATGGTCTGAATGTGTCTACCATAACCGCCAATTCCTTCGTCTCCGTCTGGCCTATGCTGCGCTCCATGGCTCCCGGCGCAGGACCATGCGGGATACCTTTAGGATGCAGCGTAATAAATCCCTGTTCTATATTGTTCCGGCTCATGAAATCCCCGTCCACATAATACAATACCTCATCGCTGTCAATGTTACTGTGGTTATAGGGCGCAGGAACAGACAATGGATGGTAATCATACTTGCGTGGGCAAAAGGAACACACCACAAAGGAATCTGTTTCAAAAGTCTGGTGAACCGGTGGAGGCTGGTGAACGCGACCAGTGATAGGTTCAAAGTCATGTATAGAAAACCCATAAGGGAAATTATACCCATCCCAACCGACCACATCAAAGGGGTGGGTGGCATATATTAATTCATGCATCATCCCCTCTTTTTTGATCTTCATCAGAAAGTCCCCTTTTTCATCATGCGTCTCCAGGTCCTGAGGTAAAATAAAATCCCTTTCACAATAAGGAGCATGTTCCAGCAATTGCCCGAAGGAATTGCCATAACGTTTAGGAGTATAAATAGGGGAGAAACTTTCCAGGAATAACAAGCGGTTTTCAGTTGTGTCGAATTCAATCTGGTAGATCATACCCCTTGGAATGATAATATAATCTCCATATTTAAAGGGAATAGTACCTAAAAAAGTTTTCAGTTTTCCACTGCCTTTGTGAATAAATAACAGTTCATCTGCGTCTGCATTCTTGTAAAAATAACCGGTGCTGGATTTGCGCGGGGCAGCCAGGCCAAGATGCACATCTTTATTCATCAGCAAAGCTTTTCTGGAATCCAGAAAATCGTCCTCTGGTTTTATATTAAAACCTTTTAAGAGCAGGGCTTTTATGTTTTTATCAATCGCAATTTTCGGAGCAACGCTGTAGGATTTGTTGATTTCTTTAACCTGGGTAGGCCGGTGTATGTGATAAGACAGCGAAGACATTCCATGAAAGCCTTCCGTGCCAAATAATTGTTCATAATAAAACCGGCCCTGGGGACTTTTATGTATGGTGTGCCTTTTAGGAGGGATGCTGCCGAGTTTATGGTAAATCATTTTTTAACAATTATGGTAAAACTTAAAATTAACAATTTATCTAACCATTTTCAATCTTTACTATTAATTCGTTGGAGATTAAGTATCTGTAATCATATGAGGAAAAGGTGCAATTTAGTTTTGTATCCATTGTTTTACTTTCATGGCTTTAATAGCAAAACCAGGCTGTTTTGGGTAATTTCATAATGGTTATTATCGTACGCATTAATGGCCTCTAATGGATACTATAGCAACCATTATAAATTGGCGAAAAATGAACTTGCTTCCATCTGCCAGCCGATCGACATTAAGGCATGTTGAAAGGGGGATAATATTTCAATCAGTTTTCAGCCCTAGTTCCCTGAACTGGTCTTCCCTGAGAATATTCGGCACAAGCATTCCAGGGTCGGGCATTGGGGTTGGTACAGCAAGTGGTAGTTTCGCCCTTTCATTACTGTCAAAAAATCTGATCGAATTGTCATAAGCCCGGGCGTAATTTCTCGCCAGAGGGAATTGCCTGAAAACATAAATATTCAACAACGAAACGGAAAGCAAGACAAACACCAAGGCATAAAAAGATTGCACCTTATCCGAAAAATTCAATTTCAGAATTAAGGCCCATCCCCAGATACAAATACAGGGTAGTGCAACAAAGTTGAAAGGAGCCCAGGCCCTTTCAGGACCGGTACCATTCAGGAAAATAGAATGGAACCCAATCGTAAACACAGCCAATGAAAAGAGGAGAATTAAGGCTGAAATGAACAATACATTTTTTTTGCTAAAAAACTTTTTGGTTTTTTCTCCGGTAAGCAAATTCAAGCTAAAAAAGAGAGCGAAAATCAATGCAAGGGTCATTCCGTTTTTTCGTTGAGTCAATATGTCAGCCCAGATAAGGTGGTCGTGAATTGGGGAAGCATCCCTCAGATTCATCACAACTGCAGCATGCTGGCTTTCATAAATTTTCCGGTTATACGTCCCTGGAGCCGATAAGGCAAATGCCAATGAGACAGTAAGCGACAAAAACCCTATCCGAATTTTCTTTCCGGGAATACTTTTCATAAAAACCCCAAATCTTTTCCTAAACAAGAGGAAGAGGTAAAAAAGTGCAATAAGGGCAAACAAAAGAATGGCAAATATCTCTGATGATCCTCCTATATATAGCCCACTCGCCAGAATAAGGAAGTAATCTAACAACCGGGTTCTCTTTTTTATAATCATCAATAACAGCAGGCAAAAGAAAATTAAAGGCTGAACCTGATCAAAGGAGGCAATCACCCAGAAAAATACTTCGCTGGTCTGAAACATAAAGAAAAACAAGGCAGCACAAAACAAGATGGAAATATTAAAGCGGGTCAGGACTGAAGGCACTTTTGAATCTAAAGGCAATCCTGAAGTTATATGCAGATCAGGTGATACGGATGCACCAAATGCTACGTATTGAATTCCTGCAGTAGCAATTTTAAAAACCAGGTAAATCAGCGCCGAAATGGAAAAGCAGGAATAGATAAATACAAGAAAGCGCAATCCGGCATACGACTTCACATGCCCAAACCATAAATAAAAGTAACTAAGGGAGGCCCAGCGGCAACTCCAGTTTAAATAATAATATTTTAAGGTTCCAAACCATCCGTTCTTCCCGAAAGAAATTAAAAGGTCATAATCTTCTTCCGAAAAGCGGGTATAATATGCAAGCAGGAAATAAAAAGCCAAAAACGAAAGACTCAGCAGAAATAAAAGGGTATTCAGGAGTTTATCCTTACTCAATTTAGTTGAAATTATTAGATTTAGTTGAAATTATTAGATTTAGTTGAGATTCTTAGATTTAGTTGGGATTATTAGATTTTATTTGAGATTAAGGAGATTCTTCAGGTTTGGTCTTAAGCGGCTCTTGTATACAGCATGTGCATCCTTTTTGTTTTTGCCTTTGCGCAGCCTGCGCTGCTCCTCTATTGGGAGCGCCACCACCGCCTTACATTCAGGTGTACAACACCCATCAAATTTTATCCGGCAGCTTTCACACTGTATAAAAAGCAAATGGCAATCGGGATTGGCACAATTGGTATGCGTATCACAGGGTTCCCCGCATTGGTGACAGGAGCTGATAATTTCCTCACTGATACGCTCTCCCAGCCGTTCATCAAAGACAAAATTCTTGCCTCTAAATTTCGATTCAAGCCCCTGTGCTTTTACCTGGTGGGCATATTCAATAATGCCGCCATACAATTGATTGACATCCTTAAATCCCTGATGTTTAAAATAAGCACTCGCTTTTTCGCAACGTATGCCACCAGTGCAATACAGTAAAATCTTCTGGTCCTTTTTATCTTTCAGCATGTCCGCAACAAGCGGCAGCTCATCCCTGAACGTGTCTGCATCGGGCGTTATGGCTCCTTCAAAATGTCCGATTTCACTTTCGTAGTGATTCCGCATATCCACAACCAAGGTGTCCGGAAGCTCCATAGCTTTATTGAATTCAGCAGCACTCAGGTGTTTCCCGACATTCGTAACATCATAGGCATCTTCTTTCAGACCATCTGCGACAATTTTCGCACGTAGTTTAACGGCGAGTTTGTAAAAAGACTTGCCATTTCCGTCAACCGCAATTTTCAAGGGAATGTTTTTAAAACAGGAGTTGGCATTCAACCGCACAAGAAAAATATCCCAGTTTGACTCCGGCACGCTCATCTGCGCATTAATACCTTCCCTTGCGATGTAAATTCTCCCTAAAATATCCAACTCCTTCCATTGCCTGAAAAGTTCATCACGCAAAGCGGGAGGATCAGAAATAATTACGTATCGATAAAAAGAAAGGGTGATTCGTTTGAGATCCTCCTCTTTTAAACGTTTTTTTAAAACAGTTTTATCAACCCTGTTATGCAAAAGTGTCATTCCCGGAATGGAATATTAAATTGTTCGTTTCATTACAGCGCAAATTTACACACATTATTTCAGTATTTTTACCCATTACAAGGATACTGTTGCAATACAAATTTTACTATGCCCTCTAAGGAAAAAATTTTGGTGATAGGCTCTCAGGGCCAAATAGGTATTGAGTTGGTCGAACGCTTGCGGCAAATTTACGGAGCAGATAATGTGGTAGCTTCGGATGTCAAGGAAATTGCAAGAATTGATCAGAGCCATACAGGTTTATATGAAACACTCAACGTCCTGAATGCAAACCGCGTGCATGAAGTGGTAAAAGACCATGGGATTAATGAAGTATACCTGCTTGCAGCATTGCTCTCTGCAACGGCGGAAAAGGATCCTGCATTTGCCTGGGATCTCAATATGAATGGGCTTTTTAATGTTTTGAACATGGCGAAGGAAGGCATTCTCTCAAAGATTTACTGGCCCAGTTCAATTGCGGTTTTCGGGCCAACTACGCCTAAAAAGAACACCCCTCAGTTTACCATTATGGAACCAAGTACCGTTTATGGGATCAGTAAACAGGCGGGAGAGCGATGGTGTGAATATTATGTTAATAAGTATAAAGTCGATGTCAGAAGTTTGCGCTATCCGGGCTTAATAGGTTGGAAATCAGCTCCGGGCGGTGGAACCACCGACTACGCGGTACAAATTTTCCACGATGCCTTGAAAACAGGTTTATATACCTGTTTTTTGGAGGAAAACACCGAATTACCTATGATGTATATGCCTGATGCCATTAAAGCAACGGTGGATATTATGCAGGCAGAGCGCTCTAAAATTGGCATACATTCTGCATATAACCTCAATGGATTCAGTTTTTCTCCTAAAGAACTGGCGGAGGAAATCAGGAAACACATTCCGGGCCTGAAAATGACCTGTAAACCGGATTTCAGGCAGGCTATAGCAGACAGTTGGCCCCAAAGCATTGATGACTCAAGAGCACGATCGGATTGGGGCTGGAAACCGGAATTTAACATTGGCCAAATGACAAGCGATATGTTAATCAATCTAAACAATCAAAAAAAACCTAAATCGTAACTTTTTTTGAACTAAATGCGTATAATTGCAGTAATTATAGTCCGGTATATTTGTAAATGAAGAAATGCGCCTTAATATTATTATTTATTACCTGCAATATTGCCTTTGCGCAATCCAATAACGATTCTATAAACCAAACGGATATTGAGGGCAAAAGGCAGGGGAGATGGATTGTCACCAATAAACTGATGAAGCCTCCATTACCTGATTACAAGGATGATCAGAAGGTAGAGGAGGGGCGCTATTTAGATGGGAAAAAGATCGGCATATGGACAGCCTGGTTTCCAAACGGGGTAATGAAAAACCGCATTACATTTGAAAACGGGAGGCCTTTTGGCAAAGCAATCATGTATCATGACAATGGGAAGGTATTCGAAGAAGGATTATGGAAAAATAACAGGTGGATCGGCGACTATAAAATGTATTATGATAACGGAGAAGTCCAGCATGAATTCAAATTCAATACCAGTGGCAAGCGGGATGGAACGCAGATTTATCATGCCGAAAACGGGCAGGAGATTATTAAGGGAGAGATGAAGGATGGAAAAGAAGTTGGGACCTGGGAAGAACATTATGATAATGGGGATTTAAGGGCAGAAATGGTATTTAATGACGGAACACTGGATCCTGCAAAAACAACAAATTTCGAGCAGCATACTCCGGATACTCCTCCGGCAATTGTGGCCCCCCCTGTTCCGGTAGTAGGAAAACCTAAACCCAAACCTGTAACAAAGGACAGCGTCATTGTCGCGAAAGGTGAACAAGCTAACCCTGGCATAGCTGCAAAGCCTTTTACCGGCGAAGGTTATGCCAAGTTGTTCAGGCCGGATAAGCAGATTTCAAAAGACGGGGAGTTTCATAAATACAAACTTATCAACGGCAAGAATTTTATTTATAACAATGATGGCATCCTGGAGCGCATCGCAGAATATCGGGATGGAAAATATTTAGGTGATGCCCCCCTTCCGACAGAGTAAATGGAACCTCTGTTTTTATACAATACCCTTTCCCGTAAAAAAGAAGAATTCAAACCGGCTCATCCGCCTTTTGTAGGAATGTATGTTTGCGGTCCGACTGTATACAGTAACGCGCATCTGGGGAATGCGCGGACCTACGTATCATTCGATATTATCAATCGTTATTTTTTGCATATAGGTTATAAGGTCCGCTATGTCCGGAACATTACAGACGCCGGGCATCTGGAAGGAGATCAGGATGAAGGGGATGATAAATTTGCCAAGAAAGCAAAACTGGAACAGGTCGAGCCCATGGAAATTGTTCAGAAGTATACACTCGATTTTCATGAAATACTAAGGCAGTTCAATACCCTTCCACCCAATGTTGAACCCACCGCAACAGGTCATATCATTGAACAGATTGAGTTATGCAAGCAGATTATCGCGAACGGATTTGCTTATGAAATCAGTGGCAGCATCTATTTTGATGTTCAAAAATTCATTAAGGACTATAACTATACTGAACTTTCCAACCGCAACCTTGACGATCTGTTAACCAATACGCGGGACCTTGGGGGGCAAGACGAAAAGCGCGGAAGGCTTGATTTTGCACTTTGGATTAAAGCTAAACCTGAACATCTCATGCATTGGCCAAGCCCATGGGGAGAGGGATTTCCCGGCTGGCACATTGAGTGTTCAGCCATGAGCTGTAAATACCTTGGTAAAGAGTTTGACATACATGGAGGAGGAATGGATCTGATACCCACTCACCATACAAATGAGATTGCACAGAATTTAGCCAGTCACCATGTTCAGCCCGCCCGTTACTGGATACATACAAATATGCTTACCGTGAATGGCCAGAAGATGAGCAAGAGTCTGGGAAATTCTTTTTTACCGGGGGAATTATTTGCAGGCACTCATAAATTGCTGGACAAGGGCTACAGTCCAATGACCGTCCGGTTTTTCATGTTGCAGGCCCATTACCGCAGTACACTCGACTTTTCCAATCAGGCTTTACAGGCCTCTGAAAAAGGATTAGAACGGCTGATGAATGCGTTTAAAGTTATTGATACCCTCAAAACAGCTGGCAACTCCTCCTTTAGTGTGGAGGATTTGAGAAAGAAATGTTACGAGGCCATGAACGATGATTTTAATACACCCATATTAATTGCTTATTTGTTTGACGGCGTCCGCTTCATCAACTCGGTTAAGGATGGAAAGGAAACGATTACATCAGCGGACCTTGCCGCACTGAAGAAATTGTATTCAGATTTTATTTTTGATATAATGGGCTTGAAGGAGGAGAATAATTTGCCGGATGCTTCCGGTTCAGATGATAAATTAATGGGAGCTGTATTAGCGATCCGAAGGGAAGTCCGGGCAAAAAAGGATTTTTCCACGTCTGATCTGATCCGTGACGAGCTAAAAAAAATCAATATAGTAATCAGAGATACGAAGGATGGAGTGGTGTTGGAAAAATTTTAAAATTACGCTGCAAGGTTGAGCTGAACGAGCCGGTATGATAAATTCGAAATTTGGTATAGTTTTAATTAGTGGAGTCTTTCTGATCGTTTCCTGTTCGATAGAACCTAAACCTGAGGTGGCCGCAGATCAGCGGCCTGTTAAAGCCGAAAAGAAAATCACAACCCCTGAATTTAATGCTGATTCCGCTTACCTCTTTACAAAGCAACAGGTGGATTTTGGCCCACGTGTTCCCGGCACAAAGGCGCATGCCAGATGTGCCGAATATTTATTCAACAAATTCAAAAATTATAAACTGGATGTACGGATACAAACAGGGACTATACAGACCTTCGATTCCAAACAGTTCAAACTGAAAAATATTATAGCCAGTTATAAACCTGAATTAAGCAGCCGCATACTACTTTGTGCACATTGGGATTCACGCCCCTTTGCTGATGAAGATACGAAAGACAAAGACAAACCGATAGACGCTGCAAGTGACGGAGCTGCCGGAGTGGGAATACTATTGGAGTTTGCAAGGCATTTAGACACAATTCCGCCCAATACGGGTGTGGATATTATTCTATTCGATCTGGAGGATTATGGCAACAGCGGGGATGCAAATACCTGGTGCCTTGGTTCACAATACTGGAGTCATAACCCTCACAAGCCTGATTATACAGCTAAGTTTGGTGTTTTACTGGATATGGTAGGAGCCAAGGATGCTACATTCCCTAAAGAATCGCATTCCGTGGAATATGCATCTGCATTCGTAGATAAGGTATGGAATACCGCATCGAATCTGGGGTATTCCGCCTATTTTCCGGCAGAAACCATTAATTTTGTTGGTGTAGATGACCATATCTGGGTAAATAAGGCCGGTGTGCCTTGCATGGATATTATACAATACGATAAAACGAACGGGGGCTTCGCCAGGTATCACCATACCCATGAAGACAATATGAGTCTGATAAACAGAAGTACATTGAAAGCAGTAGGGCAGACGCTGCTGGAGGTTATTTATCAACAATAGCATTTGTTGATAAAATGTACTTGATGCAATTAAGCTGTTTTACTACCTTAGGCTATAACAAATAAATTATCAGATATGGTAAGATTCAGCAAAGCAGGTATTGTTGCTATGGGCAGCGTGGCAATCATTGTTGCAACTGCGACATTTGCGGGGGCTCAGTCAACTTTGGCAAAGGGGTATATTATAAATAATTCAGGAGACACCCTAAAGGGGCTGATTAAGTATAATCCAAAAAATGATAAAGGACTTTTTGAGTCAGTTTCCTTTCAGGCAAATGATAACGAAAAGAAAGCCTATCATGCAAACAAGCTTAAAGAATTTTCAGTTGATGGAAGCACATTTGTATCCCGGAAGATAGATGATAAACAGGTATTTATTAAACGTCTTTCAGCAGGCGCAATTAATCTTTATCAGTATAAAACGGAAGAATTAATCATGAACAGTATACATACCTATATCGATTACTATATGGAAAAGCCGGGCAGTGCAGAACTGGTGAAAATCAAAGAATCAAAATTTAAAAAGCAAATATCAGAACTGATGAGTGATGATAAGAATCTGATTAAGGAGGTTGAAGAAAAGAAGTATGATTATGGTAAAATAGTGGAGTTGTTTGAGCAATACAATAAGAATAAAGAGGGTACCAAGGGGTAGCAAAGGGTACCCAGGGCTGGTTAAGGGATTGCTTTCTCATGGGGCTTTTTTATTTCCTGTTATTTATTTTATCCAGGTCAATTTTCATTAATACTCCTGTATCCTGAACAGTGGAGTCAGTGTAAGTGGCCTTATATGCCCTGTAAAATGTCAGCGCTGAAGTATTTGTTTTTAAAATCTGTCCGGTCATAAATTTATAACCTGATTTTTTGTAATAGTTGATTACATGATCAACCATGCTAAAAGCAATATGGGTGCTTTTTTCATTTTCTTCCATCAGGATAGTCCGGAATTCCTTTAGTACACCAAGCGTTAATATTTCTATTGTCAGGCCGGCATCTTCCTGTTGTTTCAATAAGGGATCAGGTTTGTATTTTAACTGGTGAAGGAGGGCTCTAAGTCTGCTGGGTTTTAAGAGAAGTGAAAGTCCGGTGATAAACAGGAGTTTGAGAACGTTTCCTTTCATTCCCTGTTTTATAAAAGAATAAGGCGCTTTAGTACAAACAATTATTCCAACTGTTTTATTATTATACCTGGCAAGAAAGCATTTTAAAAGCCCAAGCTTCGGAAGTGTTTTGTAATAGAATCGTTTCATAAATAATTGTCCCAATCCCGTGACATTGCTTTCCGGCAAAACAATTCCATGGACGTTGCTTATACTTTCCAGTTGTTCAGGATTGTTATAATCAAAATCAATGATTTCAAAATTATTCATTCAAAATAAATTGCTCTGTTTGCAGCTGCTCTCTGTTTTTCAGCAGTGTTTCAATAGTTCCTGAGAAGCGTGTTATTTTCTTTTCAACTGGAACATGAATATGCGGATGACGAAAGATTTCCCTGGGCAGGCACTCACTTTGGCTGGAGGAAAATTCAATGATATGGAAAAGATAGACCAGAAAGGGGTTTGAACTATTGTTGATAAGAACACTTCCTGCACTTTCAGGAAGGGATAAATGAAAATTTGCATAATAAGGAAAAACCTGAAAGCTTGTTGGGAGTGGAATTTCTGAAATAGTCCTTTTCTCCCTGCTCTTTAATTTCCAGTTAATTCTATCAGGTGCATAGGGTGAATTCCGGAAATAAGAATTCGTTTCTCCATAGCCGACAGCCATTTTAGGATTAGCAGTAAATGATTGAATGAATTTAACGCTTTTGAAAAGAAGATGAAATACCGGCCAGCCAGCGGAACTATCGTATCTTATTCCGCACTCCTCTAAAATATTGATAACTTTTGTGTCGATCGCATAACCGGGTGCACGAAACCCGATTGGATTTACAGAAGTAGCGTTCAGAATGGCTTCATTGCATTTTACAATCTCAGTTCTAATTTCAGCAGCACTCAGGGTATTTATTCCAAATGGATGCGTGTAGGTATGGTTAGCAATGGCATGGCCTTTATCACATGCTTTTTTCAGGAGAGCTGCAAGGATTTTTGATTTCGCTATCTCTTCACCTACGCAGAAAAAAGTCGCCCTGATTCCATAAGTATCAAATAACTGAAATGCCCTTTCAAATGTCTTTTCATAAAAGCGTTCAAGCATTTGCAAATCATAGCTGATTGATTTAAAACCATAGAATCGGCTTAAAATAAGGGGAGAGTCTACGTCTACATGAAAGGAGACTAATTTATTTTGTTTCAATGCTTTACGGATCAATATTTCAAAACAATAAGTGTTTCCTTTGAACTGGAATCTGTTATTCTTTTCTCAATATAGGGAAGAAAGACTGAATCAAGGAAGCTTTCAGGCTTGATGATCAGGTATTTTATTTGGTGGGCTTTAACAAAGTCGAGTCGTGATCTTTCTGTACTGATGAATTTTCCCTCACTTTTTATTTTGCTTTGATATTTTGTGAATGGGTCAAACATCGCCATGATTTGCTTGTTTTTAGTGCCATTTTCGTTGGTTGGGTTATAGCGAAAGTTGAGTGGCATTAAAGAACTGTATTTGGTCATTCCACAGCTTAAATAGTCAAATTGCCCCGAGACAAAAGGATTTCCCGTATTCTGAAATGTTCCCTCCCTGTTCATTACACCTGCCAGCAAAAGTAAATTTCCTTTCACTTCCTGTTGTACTGCATTTAAATAGTTCTCAGAATATTTGTATTGGCTGTTTTCTTTTAATTCCTTGTGTACGGAGATGCATTTGGCAGCACTGAAAATTAAAGCAGGCAGAAGAAGCGAGCTGATAATTATTCTTCTGGCCATTACTTTTGACTCTGTAAATAAATACAGAATAAGGGCAAATAATGCTGTGTTTAATATTGGTTGAATAAAATAATAATGGAACTCAGATGAACCGAAGAAATCATACAGAAACATCCAGACAAAAAATGAAACTGTAAAGCTTACAAAAATGAAATAAAAAACCCTGAACACAGTTTTTAGGTTTTCTTTTGGATTAACAAGTGATAATGCTAAAATTGCTAAAACATAAGGGCTATACACAGCCAGAGCGGCTAAACATTTATAGCTATATGTTTTCAGGGAAAAGGAAAATGCCGCTCTCAGATCAACAGATACATTTGAAATGCTCAGCATCTGATCGTTGGCAAAAATACGATAGAATCCCAGTATTAACAGTCCGGTAATGCATGGGAAAAAGAGCAATTTCAGAGTGGTACGATCTGAAGTAACTGCATGTACAATGAGTATAATACTGCAGGTAAGCAGGGCGGCAGGTGCTAAAGCTATTGAAAACACAGGCAAAAGGAGGAATACAAACAGGGAAATTTTAAACTTCTGGTTTTGCCATAAAAGAAGGCAGCCCAGCAATACCACATAAAACAGGGAAAGTTTCGTATCTGCAGTAAAAAACAGATTGCTGTAAAAATAGCACCAGTTAAATAATCCAAAATGATCCATTAAGTTCAAATGAAGTCCGCAAATAAACAGGATGAGGATGCAAAACGCCTGACGAAAAGGGGTGATTTTATATTTTTCAAGAAAGGCCCATAAGCCAATGATTATCAAAGTATAGAGCAAAGGGTTTACCAGCAGCTCAACAGAAAGGTATGTACTTTGGTTGAAGACCGAGCTAAGAAAAGAAATGATCCAACAGACAAAATAATGATAAGGTGAAACGGAGTTTGTTGAAGTATCAAGGTAGTTCCAATTCAACGTCTCAATCCCTGAATAGTTGAAATACATGGCAGCCTGAGCATTAAAAAGGTCATCTCCTATGGCTATCGAGGGCTGGCCGTTTTTTGTGACCATGATAAACCAATACGCATAACAGAAAACCAGTGTAAGTACTA
>JABDEY010000008.1 GCA_013286805.1 Bacteroidota bacterium
GGTTCGCCAATGTGCCTTGCAACTCAACGAGAGCTTGCTTTTCCTTAATCAATTTCAAAAAACCCTTTGCCTCAAGTTGTGGTAATCCACGGTATTTACGAATTTCAGCGACGGCAGTTTTCAGAAACTGTATCGTACTGACACCCGGAATTTCGACCGGATATTGAAAGGCGAGAAACAAACCCTCACGGGCTCTGTCTTCCGGTGACATATCCAGAAAGTCCTTTCCATTAAACCTCACCTCACCCTCTGTCACCACATAATCCTCTCTTCCGGCAAGTACGGCCGACAAGGTGCTCTTGCCCGAACCATTGGGTCCCATAATTGCATGTACTTCCCCCGGCCCAACCTCGAGGTTAATCCCCTTCAGGATTTCCTTCCCTTCTATCCCGGCTTTTAAATTTTTTATCGACAACATACTTTTATTTTTTATTTGCTCGCTTCTTTTTTGGGTGCTCACGCTCACACAAACTGACTCAAACAGCCTCAGGCTGTTTGCTCTTTCGCATTTTATCCAACGCTTCCTTCTAAGGAAACAGCCAGCAATTTCTGCGCTTCCACGGCAAACTCCATCGGCAATTGGTTTAGTACCTCCTTACAATATCCATTCACGATCAGCCCTATAGCCTTCTCCGTATCTATCCCACGTTGATTGCAGTAAAAAATCTGATCCTCTCCGATTTTTGAAGTTGTCGCCTCGTGTTCCACGATTGCAGTCTTATCCCTGATTTCCATGTAAGGAAAAGTATGGGCTCCGCATTTATCGCCCATCAGCAAAGAATCACATTGGGAAAAATTACGAGCTCCGCTTGCACCTTTCATTATGCGAACCAATCCCCGATAACTGTTATTACTCCTGCCTGCTGAAATGCCTTTCGAGATAATGGTACTTTTCGTATTCTTTCCAATATGTATCATTTTCGTCCCGGTATCCGCCTGCTGCATATTGTTTGTAAGGGCAACGGAATAAAATTCCCCAACCGAATTATTTCCCTTTAAAATAACCGAAGGATACTTCCAGGTAATCGCGGAACCCGTTTCCACCTGTGTCCAGGAAATCTTTGAATCGTCTCCCAGACAAATTCCACGTTTAGTCACAAAATTATAAATGCCCCCTTTACCCTCTTTGTCTCCTGGATACCAGTTCTGGACCGTACTGTATTTGACCTCAGCAGACGTATGGGCCACAATTTCCACAATTGCTGCATGCAGCTGATTCTCGTCCCGCTGAGGAGCAGTGCAGCCTTCCAGGTAACTCACAAAAGATCCCTCGTCTGCTACAATGAGGGTGCGTTCAAACTGACCGGTACCGATCGCATTGATTCTGAAATAAGTTGACAACTCCATCGGACAACGAACACCCTTTGGAATATAGCAAAATGAGCCATCGCTGAAAACAGCCGAATTAAGTGCAGCATAAAAATTGTCTGTATAGGGAACCACTGAACCCATATAGCGTTTCACCAGTTCGGGATGCTCCTGAACCGCGTCACTGAAAGAGCAAAAGATAATTCCCTTTTCAGCAAGCGTTTCTTTAAAAGTAGTTTTAACAGACACGCTGTCAATCACAGCGTCCACAGCGATCCTGCTTTCCACACCGCTCAGTCGTTTTTGCTCCTCCAGTGATATTCCCAGCTTTTCAAATGTCTTTAGTAATTCAGGATCCACTTCATCCAGACTCTTGAGCTCCTTCTTCTGCTTAGGGGCAGCGTAATAAATAATATTCTGAAAATCAATCACCGGATACGTCAAGTGAGGCCAATATCTGGGCTCTTCCATCTTAAGCCAATGCCTGTATGCCTTCAATCGGAATTCTAGCATCCATTCCGGCTCCTTCTTTTTCTTCGAGATAAAACGGACAATGTCTTCACTAAGTCCCTTAGGCGCAGCATCCATCTCAATATCGCTGCTCCAGCCATATTTATACTCACCTGCAACCTGTTCCTCTAAAACTTCGTTATTTTTCATGGACTAAACTGAAAAAGACTCCCCGCAGCCGCATGTTCTTGATGCATTCGGATTAACAAATACAAACCCCTTACCATTCAATCCTCCTGAATAATCAAGTTCAGTTCCAATCAGATAGAGGAAACTTTTTTTGTCGACTACCACTTTTACCCCTTTATCTTCAAAAACCTGATCGCCTTCTTTCATTAAGGTATCAAACTCCAGTTTATAGGAAAGGCCGGAACAGCCTCCGCCTTCAACGCCTACGCGAATAAACGCCCCTTCTGGTTTTTTCTCCTCCTTCATGAGAAGAACAACTCTTTCCTTTGCTTGTTCAGTTACAGTTATCATTTTATAACATATTAAAAATCAACTACTTCTATTAAAAACCTTATTTAGAACAATTCTAAATACTGAGCAAATTTACTCAATAACCCATAAATTCACAAACAATTCAAAGGAAAAAACTTTCTCTATCTTTGCGCGCTTCTTCAGAAGTTCTCGCATCAATGATTAACAAAAATAAAATGACCCAGAATTTTTCAATTGCCCTTGGAAATTTTCTGTTCCGTAATTGCTTTCCTCTATATAACACCTTGTATCCCAGGTTTAAGCGTCGTCAGGACGCAGAAGAGATAGAATTTCTGAAATGCACGATCAGAAAAGGTGATACCATACTTGATATTGGTGCAAATATCGGATTTTACAGCAGGATTTTAGCTGAGTTAACGGGCACGGGTGGCGAGGTTTATAGCTTTGAGCCGGATGCGACAAATTTCACTTATTTCTTAAAAAATACCAAAGGCATCAAAAACATTTTTGGAGAGAATAAAGCTGTTGCAGAATCAACTAAAACGATAACTCTGTATACTTCAAAATCCTTAAATGTTGACCACCGGACTTACAAAGTTGAAAATTTTGAAAAGGAATTGAGTATCCCTGCAATTAGTATCGATGATTACATAGGAGGTAAATTCAAAGTTGATTTCATTAAACTCGACATACAGGGCTTCGAAATGTCAGCGTTAAGCGGAATGAAGCAAACAATTGCAGCCAGCCCTGATATTAAGATTATTATGGAGCTGTGGCCCTATGGCCTGCAGAAAGCAAATACCTCATTCGAAGAGCTGTTCTCTTTCTTCAGAAAAAACCATTTAGAAATGTACCGGCTTGGCACAGCAGGGATTACACCTTATTCAGGAGATGACCTTAATCCCGGCAAGAACTATCCGATAGAATATTATTTTAATATTTTTATAACAAAGGCCTTGACCATTTGAGCCAGTATTGCGAAGCTTAATGAAGAACGTCAATAAATCCAGAGAAGCATCAGCAAAGTTTAAGCCCGTAAAGGCTGATACAAAATCGTTCTTATCAAGAATTGAACTGCTTTTGATAAGGAACGAACGCATTCTGTTCTACTCCCTTTGTATAATCTGTCTGCTTTTCAGTTTTTTTTTATTCAATGCCCGCGTCAGCGAGGGAAATGATGATTCCCTCTACATTGAGGCCGGATACAATTATGCCCATAATTTTGCACATTATTCCTATACAACAAATGCCCCGCTCTACCCACTTTTTTTAGGAGGGCTCACCGCTCTTTTCGGAATCAATCTTTTTATTTTTAAACTTTTCTCTCTTGTGTTTAATTTTCTGGGGCTTATTTTTTTATATAAGGCCTTCAGGGGCAGAATTCCCTACCTGATATTGTTTACGGTCTGTTTTACAGTCGCGATCAACAGCTATTTCCAGTATTTTGCCAGTCAGACTTATACCGAATCTATTTTCCTGGGCATGCAATCCCTGTTTCTTTTCTATTTCTTTAAAATTCTTGATAAAATTGATGCAGACGAGGACATCGCAAACAGGAAACATCTGCCTTTATGGCTGATTAACGCAGGGCTTGTTTTTCTGCTGATTATGACCCGAAATGCAGCTGTTGCGGTATTTCCAGCAATTATTCTGTTCTTTATTTTTATAAAAAAATACAAATACATTTTGTGGATCATTGGCTCCTATCTGATATTCAAGATTCCATACGAAATAATTCACACGCTGCTTTGGAAACAGAAAGATCAGTTCAGCGACCAGAGTAAAATTCTGTTTTTAAAAGACCCCTATAATCCAATGCTTGGAAATGACGATGTATCGGGTTTCATTTCAAGGTTTTTTACCAATATTGAATTGTATTTATCCAAACGATTCTTCCAGATCCTCGGTTTCTTTTCAGAGAACTCTGTTGACATTAATATAGTTTGGGCTCTGATTGTAATTATATTGATTGTTATTGGCTTTATCAAAGCAATGAACTCAGGCAACAAAGCCCTCTTCTTTTCTGTTTTGTACATGTCATCGCTCGTTGCACTTACCTTCATAATGCTGCAGGCCAGATGGGATCAACCCCGGCTGATCATGATCCATATGCCTGTCATGCTGATTGCTATTTTATTTGGAATCTACCAAATGGTGAAAAAATCCTCCTATGCTCAAAACATCCTCGTTTTTATCTGTTTAACTATTCTTACCTCTTGTTTCATTTCCTCATCAAAAAAATCAGCTGTAAACATTCCCATTGTGCTCAAAAACATCAAAGGGGATAAATTTTATGGTTATACCACGGACTGGAGGAATTTTTTTAAGCTGAGCGAATGGTGTTCGGGCAATCTTCCTGATTCAGCACTGGTGGCAAGCCGGAAAGCATCCATGTCTTTTATTTATGGTAATGGAAAAAAATTCTTTCCGGTTTATAAAGTTGTTGCCCTGGATACAACTACCGGCTATTCCAATCCCGATTCTGTCTTGAATTATTTCAAAAGGAATAAGGTAACGCATGTATTACTGGCCAGTTTACGAAGAGATCCGAATAAAGCTGACGGGAATGTTATTAATACCTTGCATAGGATGATCGAACCAATTGCACAAAAATATCCCAATAAACTATTGCTCATTCATCAGATTCCGGCACCCGAGGATCCCCAAATTGAGCCTGCTTATTTATACAAGATTGACTATTAAAAAAAACAGGATGTACGCTGGAGGATTACTTAACAATTTATACTAAAACTGAATCTTGGCCCTGAAATACAACATAACTACACACCTCGACGACCCCAATACTACTTTACTTCACAGGGAGATTATTCTTTCCAAACCCTTCCTGAAACGAATTTATACTGACTGGTACCAGATTTTCAGGAAAGAATTAACCGGATTGCCTGAAGGACAACTGCTCGAAATAGGTTCCGGAGGCGGCTTTATCAAAGAGCTCATTTCGCAAGTAATTACCTCTGACATTATGCCCCTTGAATGTTGCGACATGACCTTCTCAGCTGAATCAATGCCTTTTCAAAACAATGAGCTAAGCGCTGTTTTAATGATTAATGTCTTTCATCACATTCCGAAACCTCATTTGTTTCTGAGCGAAGCTCAGCGGACTTTAAAAAAAGGTGGAAAAATTTGTATGATTGAACCGGCAAACAGTCCGCTCAGCAGATTTATTTACAAAAACTACCACCACGAGCCTTTTGACGAAAAGGGTGAATGGGAAATTGAATCCTCCGGTCCGCTTTCAGGTTCAAATCAGGCCTTACCTTTCATTTATTTCGAACGGGATGCCAAAAAATTCCACTCTGCTTTTCCAAAACTCCGGCTAAAATCAATCCAGTATCACACTCCGTTTATGTATGTTTTAAGCGGGGGAGTTTCCCGAAAAGCGCTGGTGCCGGATTTCTCCTATTCATTCTTTAAGGGCATGGAATATCTTTTTTCTCCCTTCTCCAGACAAATTGGCCTATTTCAAACTATTGTAGTGGAAAAAACAACTGATTGATATCATCAGATCTAACTGAACTTTTTTATTTAGCTTTACAGCTAAACCTCATGTCAGTTATTGCGGTATAACCAAAAGCTGACTTATCAGAAAAAAATATTTTACATACAAATTAGCCCGGCCTATGAAAAATTGCTACCCGTTAACCGCTTTTCTCTTTGGAATTTTATATAGTTGCTTTTCTTTTTCACAGGTCAATCTCGATAGCGGCTTAGTGGGTTGTTATCCGTTTTCAGGAAATGCGAACGACCTTAGCGGAAACAAACATAATGGAATTGTCAATGGTGCAACTTTAACTACGGACAGATTTGGAAATGCCAATAGTGCCTATTTATTCAACGGGACAAGCGCTTCAATAGCTATCAATAATTTTGATAGTCTAAGTTCAGCAAATGAATTAAGCATAAGCCTTTGGGCTCAGGCAACAGTTTCAACCTCCAATTCAGCATTTATGCTCTCCACAGATGCAATTGCTGACCGTCTTGTTGGCAGTGTTGAGTATGAAGGTAATATCTATTTTGACTACGGTGATATTTCCGCAAATGGAAGGTCAGTTATTAGCCAGAACTATGATACAAACTGGCACCATTATGTATTTGTTGTTAGTCAATCCAAAAACAGTAAGCAGGTATTCGAAGATGGCTTACCTGTAATAAATACTTCTTACGGTTCCTCTTTGGTAAACAGAAACAGAACTCTATTAATTGGCGCAGGTACGGATGCAAATGGAGGAAATATCAGGTTCAATGGTGCTATAGATGATATTCGGATTTTTAACAGATCTGTTTCGGGTGCAGAAGTAAATCAGCTTTATTCGTCCAAAACAGCTGTTTGTAGCCCTTCAAACCCGGTGGACAGTGGTCTGGTATTATGCTTGCCGTTGAAAGGTAATGCAACAGATTTTAGCGGATTTCACCATAACGGACAGATAAATGGAGCGACTTTAACTACGGACAGATTTGGAAATGCCAATAGCGCCTATTTATTTAACGGGACAAACGCTTTTATTGCAATCAATAACTTTGATAGTCTGAGTTCAACAAATGAATTGAGCATTTGTTTCTGGGCCCAGGCTGATCTTAATACTTCCAACTCCGTATTTATGCTCTCAACGGATGCAATTGCTGACCGTCTTGTTGGTAGTGTTGAGTATGAGGGCAATATCTATTTTGACTATGGAGATATTTCCGCAAATGGAAGGTCAGTAGTCAGTCAAAATTATGATACAAATTGGCACCATTACGTATTTGCTGTCAGTCAATCAAAAAACAGTAAGCAGGTTTTTGAAGATGGTTTACAGGTAATTAATACAACTTATGGTTCCTCTTTAGTGAACAGGAACAGAACTCTATTGATTGGCGCAGGTACAGATGCAAATGGAGGAAATATAAGATTCAACGGATCAATTGCAGAATTTCAGATATTTAATTATGCGCTTTCATCGTCACAGGTTACAGGTGATTATTCAGCATTTTCATGTGGTAAAACAACAGGCATTAGTAATATCAGCCTGCAAAATAACGCTGTAACTGTTTTTCCAAACCCTGCATCCGGTGAGGTATCCATTAATCTGGGAATACCAACTATTGAACCCACCATTTTAAAGTTTGTGAATGTTCTGGGACAGATTATGTATTCTGAAATTGTTCCTCAAGGGAGCAAACTCATCAGAGCAGACCTCACAGGAAAAATGAACTCCGGTCTTTATTCCTTAATACTGCAAGGGAATTCAGGTGACCTAAAAGCACAAAAAGTAATCTTCAATAAGTAATCACCTGCTGCTCTGTATTAACAGGCAATTCTCTGTATTCATACTGTTGATTTCTTAACTGAGGAACGAATCCTGCTTCCCGTATGGCATCCTGAATCCCCTGTGAGGTAAACCGGTGCGGTGCTCCCGCAGCAGAAACAACATTCTCCTCTATCATGATGGAGCCAAAATCATTCGCTCCGGCATGCAGACAAAGTTTCCCCACCTCTTTGCCAACTGTAAGCCAGCTGGCCTGTATGTTTATTACATTAGGTAACATAATCCTGCTCATGGCTATCATGCGTATATATTCATCCCCGCTTACATTATTTTTAATTCCTTTGTGACGTCTCAGCAAGGTTCCATCATCCTGGAAGGGCCAGGGGATAAAGGCCAGAAAGCCTTTCGCGCCGGCAGGTTTTTCATTCTGAACCTCTCTGAGCCAAACCAGGTGTTCAAAGCGTTCTTCCGTTGTTTCAATATGTCCGAACATCATTGTCGCCGACGTAGTCAAATTCAACTGATGTGCCGCCCTCATTACATCCAGCCATTCTCTGCCTCCGCATTTTCCTTTTGATATCAGCCTGCGCACGCGATCATTCAGGATCTCTGCCCCCGCGCCTGGAAGAGAGTCCAAACCGGCGTCTTTCAGTGCCTTTAATACAGAGGTATGGGTGCTCTTTTCCAGCTTTGTAATATGCGCTATCTCCGGAGGCCCCAGGGAATGAAGTTTTAAATTGGGATAGAGTGATTTTAATTCCTTAAACAGGTCAACATAAAATTTCAGACCTAATTCAGGATGATGCCCGCCCTGCAATAACAATTGCTCTCCCCCTAATCTGAAAGTCTCTTCAATCTTAACTTTGTAAGTTTCAATATCCGTTATATAAGCATCAGCATGTCCTGGTATTCTGTAAAAATTACAGAATTTGCAATTTGCAATACAAACATTGGTCGTATTGACATTCCTGTCTATGATCCAGGTCACCTTATTGTCCGGCTTCTTGAGTTTCCGGAGCTCATTTCCAACAAACATTAACTCAGCAGTTCCGGCATTTTTAAACAGAAATACACCCTCATCCGCAGAAAGCTCTTCGAATTTCAAGGCACGTACTAAAAGTGAATCCACGACCATTTCTTTATAGCATTTAGAATACGAAATTTACGCAAAAAAATCATTAACATTGTTAAATGGCTTTTCCACAGAAGAAAATCTTACTTCTACTTTTTATCATCGGGATATCCAATTTCATCTTCGCAAGCCTGAAAAATGTAAAATTTCAAGGGGATACCATAAACCGTGTCAATAAAAAAGGGGAAAAACAGGGATATTGGATACTCCTCGGGAAAAATAAAAAGGAACCCCGGTTCAGTCATTACGGAAGGAATCAGAAGATTGAAGAAGGTTACTACCTGAATAACCAAAAACAACGGCTGTGGAAATCTTGGTACAATACCAATGAACTACAAAGTGAAATAACGTATGAAAATGGAATTCCGGAAGGGCCTGCAAAATTTTATTATGAAAATGGAAAGGTCAGGGAAGAAGGCATATATGAAAGAGATCATTGGGTCGGGGAATATCATGTATTTGACAAAGAAGGCAACCTGACGGTGCGCAAATCTGTCTCCGTTCAGGATCTGAAAAGCGCCTACCTCCTGATCAGCGGAGAAGTGAAGAAATTAAACAAGGAACTGGACAGTGTCAGGATAACTGTCGAAAAATTCGGGTTTGAGACTGCCGTTTTCTTTTCCGCAAAGGACGGAACATTCAGCTTTCGGCTGCCCCTGAATGAAGAATACATTATCTATTTTAATAAGCAGGGATTCCATCACCAGTCCATTAATGTAAATACGAATGTGGACTCAGAAATGGATACAACAGTTTACAGCATACGAGGCTATAAAGTAAATTTATCGGACAACCTCGCATCTTCTGCTTTCAGTGAACTTGTAAATGTCACACTCAATAAGCCCATAGGGAAAATTAGATTTGATGAAAAGAAAAAACAATTTATTGCCGAGCGGCTTATCAGAAAACCCGAGGAAGTAGCTGATGACCTTGGCCAGTCTGTACGCCAGATGATCCAGCAGACCGCTCAGTTGGAAAATGAAAAGTCCAATGCGGAAGCAGAGAAAAAAATGAAAGAACGGGAACTCGAGCTTTTCAAGGAGGAAGAAGAGGCTAAAGACGCTGCCGAATTGATGAAAAAAGAAAGCGCATTGACTAAATTAGAGAATGAACAGAAAATTCAAAAATATAAATACGAACAAATACAGGAAGAACTTGGATTACAGCGTGAAAAACAAAAAAATCAGGCACTGAGTGAAGAGGATAAGTCAAAGACACTGGAGTTAATTAACAAAGAATCCGAACTTCAAAAACAAAAACAGGAGGAACTGCTTAAAGACAAGGAGATCACTATTCAAAAGAGAGAAAATGACGTGAAGCAGCGTGAATTGAAACAGGAGCAGCTCTATATTCTTTATATCTCCCTTGGCCTCGGCCTTGTTCTTTCATTTGCATTTCTTTTATACCGGAACTATCTAAATAAAAGCAAAGCCAACAAACAACTGCATCTTGCCAATACAGAGATTCTTCGGCACAAAATGGAATTGGAAGAAAAAAACAAAGACATTACAGACAGCATCACTTATGCTGAACGTATTCAAAGAGCCATTTTGCCTTCCACCGATCTGATCAGGCAAAACCTTCCTCAGTGTTTTATTTTATTCAAACCCAAGGACATTGTAAGCGGAGACTTTTATTTCTCACATAAAATGCTTTCCAAAGAGGGCCGGAACGGAGAGGAACTTATTTTCATTGCAGCTTGTGATTGTACCGGGCATGGGGTTCCGGGCGCCTTTATGAGCATGATTGGACTGAACAAATTAAATGACGCTGTAGTACAGTCAACGGATCCGGGTGAAATTCTGGCGTTGGTAAACAAAGGGATTAAAAAAGCACTTAATCAGTCATTTATTGGAAAAAACCCGGAAGAGGGTACGGCTAAGGCTCGCGATGGAATGGACATGGCTCTGGTTAGCCTTGAATTCTCTGCGCCCGGCAATTCACCGGCCTGTAAGCTAAAATACGCCGGTGCAAATCGTCCCCTCTGGCTGATCCGTTCTGGTAATCTTATCGAATTCAAACCGACTAAAACTGGTATTGGGGGGCACACGGATGATCTTCAGGAGTTCAAAACCCATGAAATTCAACTCAATCAGGGTGAAACCATTTATATCTTCACGGATGGCTTTGCCGATCAGTTTGGAGGGGAATATGGAAAAAAACTGATGACTAAGACTTTCAAAGAAACCTTGCTTTCCATTGCAGGTAAAGGAATGCCGGAACAACGTGACTACCTTGATACCTATATTGAAAACTGGAAAAACCAGCAAAAGCTCGGTAAGCATTATGAACAGGTGGATGATATTTGTGTGATCGGGGTCAGGATCTGATTGCTGAGGGTACAATAATATTTTCTGTAAATTAGCGACTTATGAAGATTCGTGTAGGAATTACTCAGGGAGATATTAACGGTGTTGGTTTGGAAGTTATTATTAAGACATTTATTGATCCTGCCATTGAAGAATTATGTACTCCCATCATTTTCAGCTCCCAGAAAACAGCTTCTTATCACCGGAAAGCACTGGGAATAGAAGATTTTAGCTTCAACATCATTCGTGATATTGATCAGGCGAATCCCAAAAAACCCAACCTGCTTAGCGTTTACGACGAAGAAGTTAACATCGAACTGGGAATCCCGACAGCCTTGGGTGGTAAATATGCCTTCAAATCCCTCGAAGCTGCGTGTAATGCATTGGCAGCAAATAAAATTGATGTATTGGTTACTGCCCCGATAAATAAACACACCATTCATTCCGCAGAATTCCCCTTTGCCGGTCATACGGAATACCTTGATCAGAAGTTTTCTGGTGGTAAAGGCGACGCCCTTATGCTGATGGTCTCCGAAACGCTCAAAATAGGCCTGGTAACAGGTCATCTTCCCGTTTCGAAAATAGTACCAGAGCTTACTGAAGAAAAAATTTTAAAAAAAATAACAACACTCAACCGCACCCTGGTCGAAGATTTTGGGATCAGGAAGCCCAAAATAGCAGTTCTGGGACTTAACCCGCATGCGGGTGATAAAGGAACAATCGGGGACGAGGAACAACTGGTCATCATCCCCGCTATAGATAAAGCAAAAACCGCATCCATATTGGTCCAGGGCCCTTACCCTGCCGACGGTTTTTTTGGAAATGCGTCCTACCTTCAGTTTGATGGTGTATTGGCGATGTACCATGATCAGGGACTTATTCCTTTTAAAACAATCGCTTTTCACGACGGCATTAATTACACTGCCGGGTTATCCGTCATCCGGACTTCTCCGGACCATGGAACAGCCTACGACATAGCCGGTAAAAACAAGGCTTCTGAACAATCATTCCGCCAGGCCGTATACCTGGCTATAGACCTGTTTAGAAAACGCAGTGAATACAAAGAGATTTCAGCTAACCCGCTTAAATCATCACCTACAAGAAGAGAATAAGTTTTGTTATGACCACCTTTTTAAAACGAGGCGCACCCTTTGTATTTATATGTTTACTCATGGCATGTTCATGCGGAAGGTCCCCTTTATCTGTATACGGTCCGGCATTTGAAACGATCATGCGCTCCGATACAGGACTTTTCAGGGGAATGAATATGCATTTGAGCAAAGAAAGCATCAAAGCACTTGAACCGGGAGGATTGAAAGAGGATGACAGCACGGGAGGGACTGACTATCTGTTCTATGAGTTAAAAATTGACACTACGATAAGCTATACACTTGCTTACTATTGTCCTGACAACAAACTAAATAACATTGCTGCGGACATTTATCTGTTAAATGAACCCCAGGCAGCTGAATTGTTTAACTCTTTTAAATCCTGGTTTGAAAAAAAATATGGTGTCCCTCAGACCGATGGCGATTTCTTCTTATGGACAATTCAGACTTCGGAGGGGAAAATAAGAATAGAACTTGCCGATGAAAGCCCAACCTACAAGAAGGGAAAAATCACATTAGTGATCAGGGACGCAAAGGAACTTTAGATGGAACCCTTACTCGAAGTACGTAATTTGATAACTGAGTTTCGTAATGATGACGAAACGGTTAAAGCTGTTAATTCCGTTTCTTTTGACTTGTTCAGAGGTCAGACAGTTGGAATGGTAGGAGAATCAGGCTCCGGAAAATCCGTTACTGCATTATCCATCATGCGACTCATCAGCAATCCTCCCGGTAAAATTACCGGAGGCGAACTTATTTACCATTCCAAAAAGTCAGGTCCGGTTGACCTGCTCCGGATTTCTGAAAAGGAAATGCGCAAATACCGCGGCAACGAATTAGCAATGATTTTTCAGGAACCCATGACTTCCCTCAATCCGGTTTATACCTGCGGTTACCAGGTAATGGAAGCTATACTGCTGCATCAGAAGATTACCCAAAAAGAAGCGAAAGCAAAAGTCCTGAACCTGTTCAGGGAAGTCGTTTTACCACGCCCGGAGCAGCTCTTTAATTCCTATCCTCATCAGCTGTCCGGGGGCCAGAAACAAAGGGTAATGATTGCAATGGCCATATCCTGTAATCCTGCCATTCTAATTGCAGATGAGCCTACAACTTCCCTGGATGTCACAGTGCAAAAAACCATCCTCGCGCTGATGCAGGACCTTCAGCAAAAATATGAAATGGGAATCCTGTTTATTACACATGATCTGGGTGTACTGGCGGAATTAGCAGATAAAATAGTGGTTATTTACAAGGGTAAAATCGTGGAGCAGGGCCCTGTGCTTGATATTTTTTCCTCCCCACAGCACCCCTATACCAAAGGATTGTTGGCCTGCCGGCCTCCCCTGAATAAACGCCTTCATTGGCTGCCGGTGGTTACCGATTTTATGGAAACGGACAGTGAAGGGGTCATGCATGAGAATTCATTTTCCATTGACGATGTGACGAACCGGCTGACCGTAACACCTGAAGAACGCATGCAGCATCATAAAATGATTTATGCAAAAGAGCCTCTGCTGCAACTAAAAAATCTCAGGTCCTGGTTTCCGGTAAGAAACAGCTTGTTGGGTAAAATCACTTCCTGGATTAAGGCGGTGGACGATGTAAGCCTGGATGTATATCCGGGCGAAACACTTGGTCTGGTTGGAGAATCAGGCTGCGGCAAGACAACATTGGGAAGAACCATCCTGAAACTGCTGCCATCCAGATCTGGCGAAATTATTTTCCGCGGACAGAACATCGCTAACCTCTCCTCCAGATCCTTCCGGAACTTACGGAAAGACCTCCAGATTATTTTTCAGGACCCCTACTCCTCACTTAACCCACGGATGACTGTTGGAGAAGCCATTATGGAACCAATGCTGGTCCATAACATTTACAAAACAGCTCGGGAAAGAAAAGACAAAACCATTGAACTTCTGAATAGGGTCAACATGAGTGAATCGCATTTTAAAAGGTATCCTCATGAATTCTCCGGAGGCCAGCGCCAACGGATCTGTATAGCCAGAGCCTTATCACTCAATCCTCAGTTCATTATCTGTGATGAATCTGTTTCTGCTCTTGATGTCTCAGTCCAGGCACAGGTTCTAAACTTGCTGAATGAATTAAAAAAGGAATTTGCCTTTTCATATATATTTATTTCCCATGATCTCTCGGTTGTAAAATTCATGAGTGATCGCATTGCAGTAATGCATGAGGGGAAAATAGTGGAGATGGGAGATGCGGATGAGCTGACCACTCATCCCAAAACGGAATATACACGGAAGCTAATAGAAGCTATTCCAAAAGGAGAACTCAGGGATATTAAGCTTTCTCTGGAACGAAAGGCAATGCTAACAGGCAACGCTCAAAATACAACGCTCAACACTTAATACCAAATGAAGGCATCCTTTCAGGATAAATTCGTTTATTTTTTTTTAGCCGCTTTCTTTATAACAACTACTCTTCTTGCCTGTTTCTCAACAGGCACATACGAAAGCGGGGACAGCATTCAGCATTATTTAATCTCCAGGTATTCCTTCAGCCATCCGGAATTATTCTTTAACCACTGGGGCAAACCCTTTTTCGTTCTGCTTTCAAGTTACTTTGCGCAACTTGGATTTTTAGGCATTAACATTTTTAATATCCTGTGCGCAACGCTAACCGGCCTCCTCTCCTATAAGATCGCGAAACATGTGCAACTCGATAAACCATGGCTGACACCAGTATTTGCCTTATTTGCTCCTATCTATTATGTTACATTAATCACGGGTCTGACCGAGCCACTTTTCGCACTGGTATTAATGACTGGAATTTACCTGCTTCTGAAACAGAAATTTATAGCTTCCGCACTGGTTATTTCTTTCCTGCCTTTTGTCCGCATGGAGGGTTTTATTCTCCTTCCAATATTTGCGTTGGGCTATTTAACTTCTCCCCAACATGATGCAGCACAAAATTTCACAGAGTCTGTCCAAACACACCGCTTCCGACTAAGGTTATTTAGTTATTTTCTCCTATTAACCGGTACAACACTTTATTCACTCATTGGCTACTTTTACCATCACGACCTGTTTTGGATAGCCTCTCAAAATCCCTATCAGGGAGCCAAAGACATCTATGGAAGCGGGACAGCTTTTCACTTCATAGCAAAAAATGAATTTATTCTTGGTACACCCTTAGTTGTTTTGTTTTGCATAGGTTGTATTGCATATTTTTTACCGAAACGATGTATATCAAACCCGGAAAAGGATTCAAAAACCGAGAACACCATTCGCCCAACATCAACAGAACTAATTCTGATCCCTGGAACCTTCTTCACTTACCTGTTTCTTCATTCATTCCTCTGGTGGAGAGGACTGAACGGCTCATTAGGCCTGATACGTGTAATGGCAGGAGTAATGCCTCTTGCGGGTCTTATCGCTCTGAGAGGCCTTGGACTACTTTCATCCGGACTTGCAGCAATTCCCATCCCTGATAAATTATCCGGAATAAAACACGTCTTGCTTTTCATCCTTGTTGGGCTGATTATCTATATGCCATTCAAACAACATACCTTCCCTTCGTCATTAGGCTATGAAGACATTGTCGTAAAACAATCGGTAACCTGGCTAAAGCAAAATCACCCGGAGTTCATTGGCCCGGATCAAAAATACTATTACCAATACCCCTATTTATCTGTTTTTCTGAACAACGATCCTTTTGACCCTAAACATTATGTTCCACTCTGGTCCACCCAACCCTCAAACGTTTCTGCTGGCTCCCTTTTAATTTGGGACAGCCATTATGGTCCGGCCGAATCCAGACTTCCTTTAAATTCCATCCTGGCAGATACATCATTTGAGCTTCTAAATTCTTTTAAAGCCGATCCGGCATTAATACCTCATGACAAGACAATGTTTGAAGTGTATATTTTCAGAAAGAAATAAATATTAACTTCGATAAAAAAAGAAAGCACCTGAGAAGAGCCTTCAAAAAGTCGGGTTTTGAGTTTTTGATGCTGTTTCCGGGCGGGGCATTTGACGAAAGCAGGCGCTGTCTGCTGGCAGTAGTTTGTTTACAAACATATCTGCCAGTTGTGCCGACATTTATCGGCCTGAGGCCGCAGGCCCAGTTCGCCTGCGCAGGGTAAATAGATTCAAATAATCCCCGATTAATTGTCAGCGATGAACGATACTTTCTTTTTACCTAAAATCGCTAAAAAAAATAAAAATCAATTAATATGCCACTGAAACGTTTCCGCTTTATAGCAATCCTTGAAGGAATTTCTTTCCTTACACTGCTCAGTATAGCCATGCCCCTGAAATACCTCGCACACTTGCCAATGCCCGTAAAAATAAACGGATGGATACACGGCCTGCTTTTTATTTTTTACATCATTTTCCTTTTACAGGTCCAGGCTAAACTCAGATGGCCTGTGAAAACCACCCTCATCGCTTTTATTGCGGCCTTTCTTCCATTTGGAACATTTGTTCTGGATGCAAAAGTTTTGAAAAAATCACTCTGAAAAAATTACATAGATTCACTCTGAAAATCATTTAGCTGAACATGAAAAAACTTTATTTAGTCCGCCATGCCAAGTCCGACTGGACATACGAGGGCCTGCCGGACATAGACCGTCCCTTAAATGAAAGAGGTTACAGAGATGCGCACCTGATGAGTAAACACCTCTCCGGCAAAAAACATATTCCGGACGGAATAATTGCAAGCCCTGCCATACGAGCTATCAATACAGCCTTGATTTTTTCGCGTAACCTCGCTTTCCCCGAAAATAAAATTATTATTAACCCTGGCTTTTATGAAACCACTCCCGAAAAGTTTATATCACAACTGCCAGGTATTCACGATGACCTTAAAAGTGTTTTCATGTTTGGACATAATCCCACAATAACAACCGTGGCCAATATTCTGACAAACGGTACTATTGAGAATATCCCTACCTGCGGAATAGTATGTATAGAATTCAAAGGCAACTCCTGGAAAGCAACTGAATCAGCCTCTATGCTCTGGTTCGATTTCCCAAAAAATCACACCCTTTAATAAATCAAAAAAATGAAACAGTATGATCAGTTAAACAGGGAGATCAGTTGGCTTTCATTTAACGAACGCGTATTGCAGGAAGCGGAAGACAAAACAGTTCCGCTGATCGAGCGGATAAAATTCATGGGGATATTCTCCAATAACCGGGACGAATTTTTCAGGGTAAGGGTAGCTACCATAAAACGCATGGTCAAGCTAGGCAGAAAAGCAAAAGTGATACTCGGAGAGGACCCCGGCATCATACTTGGGAAAATACAGAAAACCGTCATAGGTCAAACCAATAAATTTGAGGGGATATACGAAGAGCTGCTGCACGACCTGGGTAAAAGGAATATTTACATTCTCAATGAAAAAATGCTGAGCCCTGTACACAAAAAGTTTATTCTCCAGTATTTTCATGATGAAGTGATGCCTGCTCTGGTGCCTATTATGCTGGATAACGCTGTTCAATTTCCCTACCTGAGGGATAAATCCATTTACTTCCTGATTAAACTGAACAGACACGAAAGGAAACCAAAATACGCACTCATAGAAATCCCCTCTGAAGTGCTTCCAAGGTTTGTTGTATTACCTAAACAGGGGGAAAAGAAATTTATTATTCTACTGGATGATGTGATAAGGTATTGCCTCGACGAAGTCTTTGCAATTTTTGAACATGAATCAATAGAGGCCTATACCATTAAATTAACAAGGGATGCGGAACTGGATATAGAAAACGATGTTACCCAAACCATCGTAGAAAAAATTTCCAGGAGCCTCAAGAAACGTAAAAAAGGAGCCCCCGTTCGTCTGACGTATGACAATGATATGCCCATCGATATGCTCGATTTTTTAATGAAAAAAATAAATGTGATCAAAACAGAAAATCTCATCCCCGGAGGCCGCTACCATAACTTTAAAGATTTTTTACATTTCCCAAACATAGGTGCCGCTGACCTTCAATACATCAACCCTCCCCAATTAGACCACGAAGCCTTTGCGGGCCAAAAAAGTTTTTTAAAGGTTATAAAGAAAAAGGACGTATTGTTAACTTTTCCTTACCAGAGCTTCTCACATATTATTGATGTGCTCCGGGAGGCCTCCATTGACCCTAAAGTAGAATCCATAAAAATCACATTATACCGTGCAGCTAATCAGTCCAGGGTCATCAATGCACTGCTCAATGCGATGAAAAACGGCAAGAAAGTCACACTGGTTGTGGAGATTCAGGCACGTTTCGATGAAGAAGCCAACCTGCATGTGGCAAATAAGCTGAAAGAAGAAGGCGCGACAGTCATTTACGGAGTTCCCGGACTTAAAGTGCATTCCAAATTATTTCTGATCACCAGGCGCGAAAATGGCAAAGCCATGAATTATGCACATATAGGCACTGGAAATTTTAATGAACAGACTGCCAAATTATATTGCGACACCAGTTTACTTACCAGCGACAAACGGATTACGGAAGAAGTGGCAAAACTGTTTGCATTTTATGCTGACAACCTGAAACGTGGAACTTACAAACACCTGCTTGTTGCTCCATTTTATATGCGTAAGAAGTTCATTAATTTTATTAACAGGGAAATTACAAATGCGCAAGCCGGAAAGCCGGCACACATCCTCCTGAAACTAAACAATTTGGTTGACAGGGAACTGATTAAAAAGCTGTATGATGCAAGTGAGGCAGGGGTTCAAATAAAATTAATTATTCGCGGAATCTGCTGCCTGATAACCGGAGAATCCTTCAGTAAAAACATAGAAGCCATAAGCATTGTTGATAAGTACCTCGAACATAGCCGGGTGTTCATATTTTGTAACGGAGGCGATGAAAAATACTTTTTATCTTCGGCAGACTGGATGGCAAGAAATCTGGATCACCGTTCTGAAGTAGCTGTAGCCATTTACGACAAAGAGATCAGGAAGGAACTGAAGACGATGATTGATATACAATGGAAAGACAATGCCAAGGCCAGATGGATTAACAAAAAACAGGACAATCCTTACAGGAGTACCAGATCAAAAAATAAAATACGGGCACAGGATGAAATATACAAATGGCTTTCGCAAAGAAAGCATACTGAGATAAATTGAAGTTTGCCGCTATAGACATAGGGTCCAATGCCGTTCGCCTCCTTTTCTGCAATGTGTTCAACGGAAAGGGAGACCCCGTCTTCAAAAAAGCGGAACTGATCCGCGTTCCGCTCCGGCTCGGAGAAGATGCTTTTTTAAATGGTAAAATTTCTGAGAAAAAAATTGAAAAGCTGGTTAAATCAATGCTTGCTTTCCGAAATCTCATTGATGTTTATGATGCAGTGGACTATCGCGCCTGTGCGACTGCAGCCATGCGCGAAGCAAGTAACAGCGGGGATGTTATAGAGCGGGTTAAAAGGGAAGCTGGAATTAAAATTGAAGTCATAGACGGCGCTACGGAAGCAGACATTATTTACAACAATCACATAGCCGAACATTTAAGTAACGACAGTGCGTACTTATACATCGATATTGGAGGAGGAAGTACGGATATTACCTTATTCAGTAAAGCCAGGGTTGTCGCCTCCCGATCCTTTAACATCGGCACTATACGGATGCTGCACAATAAAGTAAGCAAGGAACTCTGGACCGAATTCAAAGACTGGATAAAGGAAACGACCAAAGACCACAAACCCCTTACGGCCATTGGTTCCGGAGGGAACATCAACAAATTATTTGCCCTCTCCAGAAAGAAACAAAGCAAACCCATTACGTATGGTAAACTGAAGTCCATCTGCGAACTGCTGGAGGCTTATACCTATGAACAACGCATACGTGAGCTGGGCCTCAAACCCGACAGGGCAGATGTCATTGTTCCCGCATCAAAAATTATGCTTACCCTGATGAAGGTGGCTGAAATAGAAAAGATGTATGTCCCGCAGATAGGTCTCTCCGATGGTATAGTGCACCTGCTTTATGAAAAGCATAAAAGTAAAATTCCTATAGCCTGATAAAATGTATAAGATTACGGTCAACAATAAATTCAGCTTCTCAGTAGAGCCTGCTCCGGATATTAAATCCGGAAAGATAAATGAACGGGCAGAAGTCTGGGACAGCATACAAATTAAAGAAGGACTATTCCATGTCATTAAAGACAATAAATCCTACACGGTTGACATCATAAAAGCGGATTATGCCGGGAAAAATTTTATCATTTCGGTAAACGGCACACACTACAAGCTCTCCCTAAAGGACAAATTTGATGAATTACTGAAAAACCTTGGGATGGATAACCCGGCAGATAAAAAGGTTAACCACATTCCCGCGCCAATGCCGGGAATGGTCATTGAAGTATGTGTTAAGGAAGGCGCAAGCATCAAAAAAGGAGAATCACTCATTGTACTGGAAGCCATGAAAATGGAAAATATTTTAAAATCTCCTGTGGACGGAATCATAAAAAAAGTAAACGTCAGTAAAGGCAGTATCGTTGAAAAAAACCAGATACTTATTCAGTTCGCCTAAAAATTCATTAAACCAGATCAATATCAAACTGCACCAGGTCAACAAACTGCTGCACCCGCCCTTCCACTTCTTTCTGGGTCAGATTCAGCAAGCGCTCAGTCCCAAACTTTTCCACACAAAAAGAGGCCATAGCAGATCCATAGATAATGGCGCGTTTCATGTTCTCGAATGAAACATCTTTTGTACTTGCAATGTAGCCAATAAATCCACCTGCAAAAGTATCACCCGCACCGGTAGGATCAAACACATCCTCCAGTGGTAAAGCAGGTGCATAAAACACCTGCTCCTTATTAAACAACAAGGCTCCATGCTCCCCTTTTTTGATGATCAGGTACTTAGGTCCCATTGCCAATATCTTTTGGGCCGCACGCGGCAGGGAATATTCTCCCGAAAGCTGACGGGCCTCCGCATCATTGACTGCAAGCACATCCACCTTCTTCAACACCCGCTTAAGGTCCTCCAGAGCAACGTCCATCCAGAAATTCATCGTATCGAGCACCACAAGTTTGGGCCGGTTTTTCATCTGTGCCAGCACTTTTTCCTGAACCACAGGAGTCAGATTTCCGAGCATCACAAACTCATCTTCCTGAGCAGAAGCAGGAACTACAGGATTAAAATCGGCAAGCACATTCAGTTCGGTGACTAAGGTGTCACGTGTATTCATATCATTGTGGTAAAGCCCTGACCAGAAAAATGTCTTCTGGCCTTTCATGACTTGCAACCCCTCCATATTCACTCCCTTGCCTTGCAGCATTTTAACTGTTTCCTGTGGAAAATCATCTCCAACTACAGAAACAAGATCAATTTTCTTGGTAAAATAGGAAGCCGAAAGTCCTATATAAGTAGCCGCACCTCCGATAATTTTATCCGTTTTTCCAAATGGCGTTTCAATCGCATCAAACGCTACAGTACCGACAACCAATATACCCATAAGCAGATTTTTATTTTTATTTAATTAATTACGTACCCTGTATTTATTTCAGCAATGTAATATTACCTGTTTTATTAATCGTTGACCCGTTGGAGAGTTTTGCAGTAAATTTATACAACAAAACGCCCTGATCCATTACCCTGCCCCTGTAATTTCCATCCCACGATGCGGTTGCATTATTCGTCCACCAAACCATTTCCCCCCAGCGGTCAAATATCTGTAAAAGCATTTGGGTAACACAGGCTGTACCCCTCACAGCGAATAAATCATTTTCATTATCTCCGTTTGGGGAAAACGCAGTGGGAATAAACACAGGAGGGCAATCTTCAAAAACCGTGATAGTCAGGAATTCTGTCTTACTGCATCCTCCTGAATTTGAAATCTTCAGCGTGTACTGCGTTGTTTCACTCGGGCTTGCAACAGGATCCGGGCAGTTATCACAGTTTAAACCCGTAGCAGGAGTCCAGCTATAGGTATTGCTGCCTGTCAGGGGCAAAACTTTCAGTGTGTC
Organism: Bacteroidota bacterium; assembly: GCA_013286805.1. Taxonomy (GTDB): domain Bacteria; phylum Bacteroidota; class Bacteroidia; order JABDFU01; family JABDFU01; genus JABDFU01. Next base: position 22,003 of record JABDEY010000008.1, read on the forward strand.
CTTTTGCCCGGGAGGTATTGTTGCTGAGCAGCATGCAACCCCGGATACTCCTGGATTGACAGTAATACTGATGCTGGTGTCTTTTTTACAGCCCCCATTGCTTATCTGGACATTAAAAACCGAGTCCTGAACAGGACTGACAGTTATACTTGCTGATGTCTCTCCGTTGCTCCAGCTATAAGCAATCCCGCCACCGGCCATTAGTATTGTGCTATCTCCGGCACAAATAGTGCTTGTTCCGTTAATAGTGATCGGATGAAGGGTATTAATGCTTATAATTTTTGCTGTATCAAAAGCCAGGCAACCATTCGCATCATTCACTGTTAAAAAGTAAATCCCGGGAACAAGTCCACTATTTATTGCCCCTGCAGCTGCATTGGACCAGGAATAAGTATAGGGAGCTGCTCCTCCGGAACTATTTACAGAAGCAGTTCCCGTATTGGTAGCGCATTCAGAGGGCTGCGTAGTCAGGCTTAAAGATAAATTAACTCCAGCTCCCCCAAGGGTAAAAGAAAGGGTGTCATATTGCTGTTCTCCGGCCGAGCATTTATTTGCAGGATAGGGATTCGGACTATAGATATAGATACTATACTTCCCGGGACAAAGACCTTTATAGAAGACTGTCATGGTATCAAAATTAACGGAATAAGTAGTGGAGTCACTAAAATTAGAGGTGGATAGAAAACCAGTGCTGCCTCCACCTGCAAATATAGTATCAGTGTTAAAACTATTATTAATAAAATGAATACTTCCGGGCAGAGTAACTGGTATAGCTACTTGTCCGTTACAGAGCTTGCAGCCGGTAGGATTAAGTGGCATCTCAACGGGAATCTGGAATAAATTGGGCACAGAATCCACAACAACAGTAAGGGAAGTATCGGATCCACATCCATTATTGGTTTCATGCAGGATAACCTGATACGTTCCCGGCTGAGGGAAATTCCATGAAGGGTTTTGAGTAGAGTCATTCACCTGTCCGTTATTATAAAAGTCCCAGTAATACTTTACACCTGTACCTGACAACGGAACAGATGTATTTGTAAATTGGGTCGGATTCCCGGAACAGGTTTCATTTGCATTAAATGAGGGAATTGGCGGAGGACCATTCGAAGAAGGTACAATCGTAATGTTTAACGTATCAATGCAGGTAGGCCCGGCAGAACTTGTTTCGATCACCTGATAAGTACCCCCACAACTTGCATTCAGGATCTGTTGGGTTGAGGAACCCAGAACACATGGTCCCGACCATTTATATGCCGAAGCCCCGGGGGATCCGGTGATGGTGACGGATTTTTGTCCTTTACAAAACGAAAGGGATGAACTGCTTAAGCTAATATTGCTGCAGGAACAGGTAACATAGGCATATCCAAAATGTGCCCCCAACGAACAATCAGCAGCCTGAAAACGAACTGTAATGCACTGCCCAACATAATTGTATAAGGGCACAAAGACAGTTGTCCATGGACGGCAATAAGCGGTATCCTGGTTAGGGGCATAAAAAACGGCTTGATAGCCGGCCTGTCCTGGCCCTGATACTACAGAATAATTTCCACACCCGGAAGGTATAGGTTTGCCGGATGCATCCAAAACTTCCATTTTAAAAAATGGCTGCTCAAAATAAGTGTGCTGACTCGGATTTTCCAATACAACGGCATATTGAATTGTTAAAACAGGGTTAGAAGAACTTACTGAAAAGGACTGTTCCAACTGACCTACTCCTTGTCCGGTATTAATTCCATCTCCAATCATTGCACAATGACCTCCAAGTGGAGGGGCAAGGGGAATTAATGCGCCGGCAACTGTATCCACACCGGCTGATTGTATCAGGCTTACCTGATACGAACTGGTCGCATTGGGATTAGTAATAGGGAAGATATTCGGATCGTTTGCAGATTGTGTAACTGCACCTGCAGCACCTCCGGTCAGCGAACTGATCACAAAGGAAGCACTACTGTTATTAATTCCAAAATAAGCTGACCAGGCAGACAAGTTTCCATTCTGAAAGCCAATATTGTCGCAGGAAGGATTACAGGTACTCTGCACAACCGGCAAACCTGGATTACTGATTAATTGAGCAAAAACCTGATCGACCGTCAAAAAAGAAAAAAGCAATAAGAGCTGAACACCAACACTTTTCATTGAAGCAAACATAAACTAAATTGTCCTTCCAAATATACAATTTAGTGGTTTTACTTTGTAGCTTTATGCTGAAAGTATCATGTCGCTGAAAGTATCATGTTGCTGAAAGTATCATGTATACTGAAAGAGATGACGGAATTAGGAAAACTAAATACCCTGCGGGTTCTGAAAGAAGTAGATTTCGGGATTTACCTTGATGGACCTCCTTTTGGGGAGGTCTTGATGCCCCGCAGGTATGTACCCAAAAACGCTAAACCGGGCGATGAGCTCGAAGTATTTATTTACCTCGATTCGGAGGACCGCCCCATTGCCACAACAGAAAAGCCCTATGCGATGGCAGGAGAGTTTGCATTGCTCAAAGTAAATGGAACAAATGCAATAGGCGCATTCCTCGACTGGGGATTACCCAAAGACCTGTTGGTTCCTTTCCGCGAACAGAAACAAAAATTAGAAGTCGGGCAATCCTGTGTAGTTTATATTTATGTGGACAGGGAAACTAACCGCATTGTAGCATCCGCCAAACCGGAAAAATTCCTGGACCGGCTTCCCATTGATTTTGAAGAAGGCCAGGAGGTAGACCTGATGATCATCAAACAAACCGATCTTGGATTTAAAGCCATCATCAACACAACGCATACAGGGATGTTATATAAAAGTGAAGTTTTCCAGACATTGGAAAATGGAAGCCAGATGAAAGGGTATATCCGGAAAATACGTCCTGATAAGAAAATTGACCTCATCCTGCACAAACCCGGATATGAAAAGGTAGATGATATTTCAACGGTCATTCTGGATAAAGTAAAATCAGAAGGAGGGTACATAGCCGTTACAGATAAGAGTTCCCCCGAACTGATTCACAGCTTATTCCAAATCAGCAAAAAAACATACAAGAAGGCGGTCGGTGGCCTGTATCGTTCAAAACTGATTGTTATTGAAGAAGATGGGATACGACTATGCACTCCCTGATTCTTTTACGCGGTCTCCCGGGAAGCGGCAAATCCACACTCGCTCATGTACTGAGTGAAAACGGGAAATGTCCTGTCCTTTCCATTGATACTTATTTCACTCATCCCCTGACCGGCGAATACAATTTTGAATTTGAAAAAAATCACCTTGCCTACAAGCAATGCGAAACACGCACAAAAGAAAAAATGGAAGAGGGTTGTGAGAAGGTTGTAGTGGAGAACACGTTTACCATGGATTGGGAAATGGAACCTTATTTTAAACTGGCTGCACTTTACAAGTACTGCATTTTTGTGGTGACGGTTGAAAATCATCATGGCAATTCCAATATTCACAACATTCCAATGGAGCAATTGAAAAAAATGGCAGCGAAGTATAAAGTGAAACTACTTTAAGCAAGCAATGAAGAAATATATTCCATTTGATTTTGTTTTAGATCGCTTAGTCCAACTGGGTCCTATTATAAAACCTATGTTTGGTTGCTATGGAGTTTATATTGGAGAGAAAATAATGTTAATCCTCAGGAACAGAAAGGATCATAGTCTGGATAACGGCGTATGGCTGGCGACCTCCAAAGAATATCATATTAGCCTGAAAAAAGAACTTCCTTCCCTTCGTTCGATTGATTTACTGGGTAATGGGGATACTAATTGGCAGATATTGCCATTGGAGTCGGATGATTTTGAAGAATCTGTCATTAGAACCTGTGAACTGATATTATCAGGAGACGAACGAATCGGGAAAATTCCCAAACCTAAAAAGAAAAAAAAAGGTCCAAAAAAATCCGAATTCAAAAAAAACCATGAATGAAATGAATTTTGACAATTTCTCCATCAGGCTGCTACGTATGTATGATTTATCGGCATACTACCAATTAATCGAAAGGAACAGGAAACGGCTGGAGGATTTTTTTACAGGAACGGTTTCCAAAACACAAACCCTTGAAAAAACTGAGACCTTCTTGAAAGAAATCACTAAAAAAGCGGAAGAGAAGACCTATTTCCCATTCGTTATAGTGGATACCGTCACTGATTTATTTGTTGGTTTTGTGGACTTTAAAAACATAGACTGGAGCGTTCCCAAGGCAGAAATAGGTTTCTATATGGACGAAAAATATGCTGGCAAAGGTTATGGCTCCAGAGCCCTTTCCTTAATTACTGAACATGGGTTTGATGTACTTGGGTTTAAAAAATTGTTCCTTCGAACACATCAAAGTAATTCCGCATCACGAAGAATTGCCGAAAAATGCGGATTTGAAATGGAAGGAACCCTACGCAGAGATTATAAAACCACAGCGGGGGAACTGATTGATTTGCTGTATTATGGAAAACTGTCAAAAGGGTAAATTTTGTCCAGCCTCCCCATATTCGAAGTTATCCCCGAAGTAAAAGCTCTTCTTGCCACAAACAAGATAGTCATCCTGCAGGCTCCGCCGGGAGCAGGGAAATCAACCATATTACCAATTCATTTATTGAATGAACCCTGGATGCAAGGAAAAAAAATAATAATGCTGGAGCCAAGGCGACTGGCTGCCCGATCAGTTGCAAGCCGTATGGCTTCCCTGCTGAAAGAGGATTTGGGAAAAACAATAGGCTACCGGATTCGTTTTGAAACTAAAATAGGTTCAGCTACCCGTATAGAAGTTGTAACGGAAGGCCTCCTGACCCGAATGATGCAAACAGATAATGCACTTAGCGGTATAGGACTGATCATCTTCGACGAGTTTCATGAGCGAAGCCTCCATGCTGATCTGGCATTGGCCCTCTCCCGTCAGGTTCAACAAGTATTAAGAGAAGACCTGCGCATACTAATCATGTCGGCAACAATGGACAGCAATAAGCTCTCCGGTGTATTGGAAGGTGCTCCTGTTGTAAATTCCCAGGGAAGGCAATTCCCGGTCAGAATAAATTACCTGAATACAAATCCATTAGATTATATTCAGCTGAGCATGACCAGGGCCATTCGCCAGGCTCTGGAGGAAAACAAGGGTGATATTCTTGCATTCCTGCCAGGCGCAGGAGAAATTTTACGTACAGCTCAATTACTCAAAGAGGGGCAGGTAAATGCACTCATTTATCCCTTATATGGAGACCTCTCCATGCAGGAGCAACAGAAAGCCATTCTGCCGGACCCCGGAGGAAGGCGAAAAATTATTCTGGCAACCTCCATCGCAGAAACCTCATTGACGATTGAGGGTATAACAGTTGTGATTGACAGCGGACTGTCCCGTGTTCCGAAATTTTCCCTGCAAACCGGTCTTACCCGCTTGGAAACGGTCAAACTGACGAAAGACACAGCAGAGCAACGTTCAGGCCGTGCAGGCAGAATGGGCCCCGGAACCTGTTACAGATTATGGAATGAAGCTGTCCAACTGCACCTGAACCCTCATCGCAACCCCGAAATAACAGATGCCGATCTTGCGCCTTTATTGCTGGAATTAAATCAGTGGGGAATTAAAAACCCGGATGAATTAGCCTGGGTAACAAAACCTCCGGAATCAGCAGTTCGGCAAGCAAGGGAATTACTTCGGCAATTGGGTGCGATTAAGCAATTGGGTGCGATTAGGCAGTTGGATACAATTGCGCAAGATTCCATTACCGAAATGGGAAAAGAAATGGCGCAGCTTCCTACCCACCCCCGCATCGCTTTTATGCTCCTCTTAGCGCGAGCAGAAGACAAGAATACAGGAAGTTCAAATCTTACCTCACTTGCCATAGACATAGCCGCTCTGCTCGAAGAACGCGACCCTCTGTCAAAAGAAGCCGGGGCCGACCTTACCCTGAGGGTGGAAATCCTGCGCAAATCAAGAAACAAAGAATATGTAAATGCAGACCGTAATTTATTGGAACGCATTGACCGGCTTGCAAAATTCTGGCGCTCTTATTTCAAGATTGCTCCTCATTCCGGCACTGGTATTGGCAATTCCGCTCCGGCAGCAGAGGATATTGGGAAACTACTTGCCGCAGCTTATCCCGAACGTCTTGCTAAACAAATTGACAAAAACAAACCGCGCTATCGTCTGGCGAATGGCCGAATTGCAAAGTTAGCGGAAGCCGATCCGCTAATCCATGATGAATGGCTTTCTGTCGCCCACCTCGATGCCGGTTCAGCAGAAGGCAGGATTTTTCTTGCTGCTCCTGTGAATCCGGATGACCTTTTGCACCTCGCTGATTTAAAAGAAGAAATTCATTGGGACACTGAAAAGGGAACGATAAGTGGTGCACTCGAAACACGAATCGGAAACATCATACTTGATCGCAGCCAGTTAAAAAATATTCCCACTGAACAAAAAATTCCAATACTTTGTGAAGCCATTCGCAAAGAAGGTTTGGAGAAAATGCTAAACTTTACTGAACAAGTTGCAGGATGGCAGGCAAGGATCATGAGTTTGGGCGTTTGGAGACCAGCAGAATTATGGCCCGATGTCAGTAACGAACACTTATTGGAAACGATTGAACGCTGGCTTGCTCCATGGCTAAATAACGTAACTAAACGGGAAGAACTAAAAAACATTGACCTCGTCCTGCTGCTTCAGAGCGTATTACCTCCGGATTTAAATCAGCACCTCGATAAGCTTGCGCCAATAAATCTAAAAGTTCCAAGCGGTTCCCTGATTCCTTTGAAGTATTTCATGGACGGAAGAGCGCCTGAGATTCACGTTCGGCTGCAGGAAGTATTCGGCCTTTTGGAAACACCCCTGATCAATGATGGAAGAACTAAAGTATTAATACATCTGCTTTCCCCTGCCCGCAGGCCTGTTCAGGTAACCCAGGACCTGAAAAGTTTTTGGACAACCACCTATTCAGAAGTCAGGAAAGAACTCCGGATTCGCTACCCACGGCATTCCTGGCCGGAAGACCCCTGGACTGCCGAAGCAGTCAGGGGAGTAAAACCAAAAACGAAAAAAGGCTAAAGCCAGAAGATAAAATTTCCGTAAATTCACCACATGAGCGATAAAGTAGTTTTCAGGTTGGTTTTTGCAGTGTCCATAGTAGTATTCTTACTGGTTCTGGTTTTGAACCGCAGATTAATTCCTGCCCCTGAACACTTTCCCTTGTTTATTTATCAACTGCCCAAGCTGCATGCCCTGCTCAACGGAACGTGCAGCATACTGCTTATTTGTACGTTCTTCGCCATCAAGCGCAAAAATATTGCCTTGCATAAAAAGTTGAATATTACCGCTTTCTTTTTATCCTCATTATTTTTAATTTCCTATGTCACTTATCACTACCTGGCCGGTGATACCGCATACCCTGCAGAAAACCCCTTACGCCCCCTTTATCTTTTTATCCTGACCTCCCATATTTTTTTAGCCGCAGTGGTACTTCCCCTTATTCTCTTATCCTTCTACCGGGGGCTACAGGGGCAGATTGAAAAACATAAAAAGCTTGTTCACTGGAGTTTCCCGATCTGGCTTTATGTAACCGTTACCGGAGTAGTTGTTTATTTAATGATATCCCCCTACTATGCACACTAAACGCGCAAAACGCTTATTGATAAACGATAACCGATTACCGATCACCTGTTGTATAATGTTATTAATGCTCCTTTTATCCTTTGATACATTCTCCCAATGCGCCATGTGCAAAGCAAATGCAGAAAGCAGTCTCAGAAATGGCTCCTCCATTGCAAAAGGGCTTAATACGGGCATTTTGTATTTAATGGCTGTCCCTTATCTTATGCTGGGCTTTATTTTCAGGGCACAGATTAAATCATTTTACCTCCGCCTGAAAAACAATTGGAATACAAAATAGCTTTATCAAAAGCTCAAAAATATTGCGCTTATCAGGAGCGCTGTCACAAAGAAATTCGTGAAAAACTTAGCACCTGGAAAATTCTACCCGAACCTGCAGATGACATAATTGCTCAGCTTATTAAAGATAACTACCTGAATGAAGAACGTTTTGCGCTTACTTTTGCCGGTGGAAAATTTCGCATAAAGAAATGGGGAAGAATAAAAATAAGGCTGGAACTTGAGAAGAAAAAAATAAGTGCTTACTGCATTAAGCAGGCACTGGAAGCCATTGAAGAGAAATCTTATCTGCAAACCCTGGATCAACTCCTGAAGGTTCGTGCTAAATCAATAAAACAACTTAACCCCATCCAGCGCAGTTATGCAATTGGGCAATATGCTATTTCGAGGGGTTTTGAGCCGGAATTGGTTTGGGAAAGGGTTTAAATAGTCTTGCTTTGCTTTTGCGAAGCTTAGTCTAGCCTATGCATGTGCTGGCTCAAATAACCTGTGGCAATTTGCCCTGCCTGCCTGGAGGAGCGAAAATAAAAAAAGCTGCCCTTTTTGGGGGCAGCCCTTTTCAAAGAAGTACAAATCAGATTACTTCACAATAATCATTCTCTTGGTAATACGGCTGGTTCCCGCAGTCAGCGTATAAAAATACATTCCTGCCTGAAGTGTACCAGAGTTCAATTGTATGGTATGCACGCCAATTGCCTGCTTGCCTTGTTCGATTGTTTGAACTTTCTGGCCGGTAATATCAAATACTTCAAGGCTTACTCCAACATTTTCCGCCAGTGAATAGTTGATCACAGTTACATCAGAAAACGGGTTAGGAACGTTCTGACTAACATTCAGGTTTGCAGGAGTTATCTCATTGATTCCTGTAAAGCTGCTGGTTTGAGTAAGTTTGTAATAGAATTCATGCGCCTGGTACGAATAACCTAAATTCCACGCCCAGGAAGGAGTGTAAAGAGAATCCCAACCACCTGCATTTCCTCCTGGATCCAGGTTATAACGGGTACTGGTTGGTATGACAGAAGAAACATTCCAGTCGCATGGATGCGACGCCTTACCGTTGCAATAAGTATAAGTACCATATGTACCTTTACCTGCCGCATCTCCATTCACTTCATTGGTGATAATGCCCATCGTATTCATATTATGCCAACCGAAGGTTGTTGTATCAGAATAAGCTGGTCCACCCGATTTAAAGGTAACAGCTGTTGCCAGCAATTTTCCTGCAGCGACGGAAAAACGGTTTGTATTAAAATACTTTACCGGAAATCCAGTGGTAGGGTTAGTTGTTGAGTCAGCAACTGTCAAAGGAATCTTAAAAGTAACTGCATTTTTAGCTATAGGAGCATTTGTTCCATGGGAATATTGCTGCGCATCAAAGAAAACGGTGTCCGAAGCATAATTAGCAGTCTGACCGGTAAAATAATAAGGTCCGACCAGATTACCTGCAGTAGCACTTGAATAAAGCGTAACGATCATGGTATCAACCACAGTAGGAGCAGTAGAACGCAGGTAGTTCAATCCAACTCCCATAGAGTCAACTGTATAAGCGCTCTTTGAATTCAATTGATAGACACCACCAGCTATGTTGGTAGCGTTTAACACAAAATCTGAAGATTTAACATCCAGAATTTGTGCTGCGCTTTCAAATTGTATATGTACTGTAGTTGTGTAGTAATTTTTAAGCAGTGGCAGGGAGTCAAAATTTAACGGTAACCAGTTTACATAAGAAATATTACCTGATTGTGCATTTGCAGCATCAGCGTAACTTAACCAGTAAACAACTGTATCTGCGGAGGCCGTAGCCATCTGAACATTACTGGTTCTGGCTTTTCCGGCAATTTTTTTTCCGTTCATCGCCTTTTGCAGCTGATTCACATGCTTAATACCTGGAACAAATTCCACTTGCGCAAAAGCAGCCCCTGCAAGTATCACTGACGCAATAAACAAAGTAACTTTTTTCATTTTAAATTGATTTTTAGATATGACGTTATTCCTATTTATTCTCGGTTACGAAGTTAATACTTTCCTCATTAATATCAAAATACTGTTCCAGAGGCGGGCATGAACATATCAGGTTCCGGTCCCCCTGCGCATTATCCACCCTGGCAACGGAAGGCCAGAACTTATTATCCTGCACCCATTTTAAAGGATAAGCAGCCTTTTCCCTGGAATAACTGTGTGTCCAGTCTGAGCAAACGACAGATTTAACAGTATGGGGAGCATTCTTAATTACATTGTCCAAGGCATCGTATTTGCCTTCAGCAATCTCCTGTATTTCTTTACGAATGGAAATCATGGCTTCACAAAAACGATCCAACTCAGTCCTTGACTCACTTTCAGTCGGTTCTATCATAAGTGTGTCATGTACCGGAAATCCTACGGTAGGAGCATGAAAGCCATAATCCATCAGGCGTTTCGCAATATCCCCTACTTCAACTCCTGCGCTGCGCTTAAAATCCACACAATTGAGTATCATTTCATGAGCCACCCTTCCGTTTTTGCCGACATATAATATGGGATAATGATCTTTCAACACTTCCTTCATGTAATTCGCATTCAGTATGGCCAGTTGGGTTGCTTCAGTCATTCCCTCAGCTCCCAGCATCTTTATATAACCATAGGAAATAATCAGTATCAGTGCACTTCCCCAGGGAGCGGCAGAAACAGCAGAAATCCCTTGCTCACCGCCTGTTTTTACCAAAGTATGTGAAGGCAGAAAAGGAACGAGGTGCTTCGCAACTCCAATTGGACCCATTCCTGGCCCTCCTCCTCCATGAGGAATAGCGAATGTCTTATGCAGGTTCAGGTGACAGACATCAGCCCCAATGTTACCGGGATTCGTAAGACCTACCTGTGCATTCATATTGGCCCCATCCATATATACCTGTCCTCCGTTCCCATGCACAATTTTTGTGATCTTCTGAATGCTTTCTTCAAAGACACCATGAGTTGAAGGATACGTGACCATGAGACAGGAAAGCTGATCCTTATAGGTCTCCGCCTTTTCTTTCAGGTCATTTACCTCAATATTGCCCACTGCATCACATTTAACCACCACAATTTTCAGACCGGCCATAGCTGCACTTGCAGGGTTAGTACCATGGGCCGATGAAGGTATTAGAGCAATATTCCTGTGTCCTTGCCCTCTTGAATTATGATACGCCCGGATAACCATCAAACCTGCATATTCGCCCTGAGCGCCGGAATTTGGTTGAAAGCTCATGGCGGCAAAACCAGTGATTGCTGATAAGTCTTTGTCTAATTCTTTGAAGATTTGCTGATACCCTTTCGTCTGATCAACCGGAGCAAAAGGATGAATGTTGGCAAACTCGGGCCAGGTTATAGGGAAAAGTTCAGATGCAGCATTCAATTTCATGGTGCAGGATCCAAGGGGTATCATGGAATGCGTAAGTGAAAGATCTTTGTTCTCCAGACGCTTGATATACCTCATCAGTTCGGTTTCGGAATGCCAGGAATTAAAAACAGCATGGGTCATGAACAAGGACTTTCGATGCGCGAAAGAAACCAGCAAAGGCGAGCGATGGGAGCTAATCTGCTCCACTGAAATTTGTCCGGGTTGTCTTCCCATCAATTCTGCAAAAACGGAAATGATATCATTCACATCATCAGAGCCGGTCGTTTGATCCAAAGCAATGATAACCACATCATCCCCGGAGTATCTGAAATTAAGTTCATTTTTCAGCGCGATCGCTTCAACCTGTTTGCACGTAAAACCAGTCGGCAGTTTTAGCTGAAGCGTATCAAAAAACAGCTCGTGCTCCACAACACAGCCGGCCTTTCGCAATTCCTGCGCCAGCAGACAGGTGGAAAAATGTACCTGCTCTGCGATTCCTTTCAGACCTTTAGGGCCATGGTAGACGGCATACATGCCGGCCATGATAGCAAGCAAAGCCTGTGCTGTACAAATGTTGGAAGTAGCCTTATCCCTGCGTATATGCTGTTCACGGGTTTGCAAGGCCATGCGCAATGCCGGATTTCCCTGTGCATCAACCGATACGCCAATGATTCGCCCCGGCAGCAACCGTTTGTATTCCTCTTTACAGGCAAAAAAAGCTGCATGCGGACCTCCGTAACCCATTGGCACACCAAAACGCTGGGAGTTGCCAAACACCACATCAGCACCCCATTCCCCCGGAGGAGTTAAAAGGGTTAGTGCCAGAAGGTCTGTTGCCACAGCCAATGCAGCATCAGCTGTCTTCAGGCGCTTTACAAAACCTGAAAAATCCTGAACAGCACCATTCATTGCCGGATATTGAACCAAAGCTCCGTATATCTTATCACTCAACTGAACCGTTTTCCAGTCTCCTGTTTCAATTTTGATTCCCAGCGGCAAGGCCCTGGTCTTAAGCACATCCAGTGTCTGAGGATAAACTTCCTCTGACACAAAAAATACATTTGCATCCCGCTTTTGAGATTCCTTCGAACGATTACTGTACAGCATAACCATAGCCTCGGCTCCTGCTGTTGCCTCATCCAGTAAAGAAGCATTGGCAATTGGCAAACCGCATAGATCAATTACCATCGTCTGAAAATTCAATAAGGCCTCCAGCCTTCCCTGAGAAATTTCCGCCTGATAAGGCGTATAGGCCGTATACCAGCCCGGGTTCTCCAGTATGTTCCGCTGTATGACTGAAGGGACAATCGTTCCGGAATATCCCAAACCAATATAGCTGCGGAATACTTTATTTTTGGAAGCTATCTTTTTTAAGCTTTTCAGGTACTGAAATTCGCTCAGTCCGGCCTTGATTTTTAAAGGCTTCTTCAGGCGTATGCCATCCGGAATTGTCTGCGCTATTAATTCGTCTGCCGAAGCAGCTCCAATTTTGCGAAGCATCTTATTTATTTCTGTTTCACCGGAGCCGTTGTGGCGGTTTGCAAATTTGTCTTTATACATAATACAGGCCTGATTTTTTTGGGGACTCAAAGTTAAGAAAAAGTAAAGAAGCACTATTCATTTTTTGTGTTCCAATTAAATGCCTTAATTGCCTGCCTTAATTTATCTTTACACCCATTGAAAAAACTGCAGACACTCAAGGACTTCCTGTTATTCAGCAACCTGTTTGTAGCTTTCTGTGCTTCAGCAATTACTGTCCAGACCTATTTAATTTATGCAATTAAACCAAGCCCGGCATACGTACTCTTTGTGTTTTTTGCAACGCTTTTCCTGTACAATTTTCAGCGGCTAATACTCAGTCCACAGTACAACAAAGCCCCGGGATCATTACGACATTCATGGATAGTGGAACACAAAAGAACATTGATTGTTCTTACATTTTTTTCAGCTTGTGGAATGCTGGTCAGTATCCGTTTTCTCGGATGGAACATTCTAAGAACGATCATTCCGCTTGGCATTATTTCGGTTTTATATTTTCTGCCCGGAATCCAGCTGAGGAAAATTCCTGTCATTAAGTCTTTAATGGTGGCGCTTATCTGGGCTCTGGTCAGCGTATTCATACCGGTTCAGCTAAGCGGGAGGAATATGTTACATACCTCCGTGCTTCTTTTAATCACAGAAAGAGCCCTTTTCTTCCTGTCACTTTGTGTAGTTTTTAACATACGCGATATGGACCACGACCGGCTTTCCAATGTTCGGACGATTCCGTCCATCTATGGGGTCAATACAGCTATTTTAGCCGGATTATCAGGGATTGTTGCAACAGGAATTTGCACCTTCTTATTATTTCTTCGGGGCACCTACTCCGCTCAAATTGTCCTTGCAGTATTTACTTCTTTGGTAATTACTTTCCTGCTTATCCTGAAATGCAAAAAGGGAAGTAACGAAACCTATTATTTACTTGGACTGGATGGCATGCTCCCCCTGCAGTTAATGATTGTCTGCCTTTTCAATCTTTTTTAAGGTTTCGGTAAAAACATAAGCCGTTTTCATCAGATCGCTCTCCGTATGAGCTTCAGAGACAAACCCTACCTCATATCCTGAAGGGCCAAGATATACTCCAAGTTCAAGCAGTTCACGGTGAAGCACCTTAAAATGCCGCATGCTGTCTGCATCTATATCGGCAGCAGATTGAATTTTTGGTTTGTCCGTAAAAGCAATCCAAAAAACGGAACCGATGGAAAAAAATTTCCATTTAACCTGACCGGCGTTTTCATTTCCCGGACTCATATTATCCTTAATCTGGGCAATCAGAAATTCGGTTTTCGAACGGAGTTTGTCATAAAAACCAGGCTTTAAACATTCCTTTAATTGTGCTATTCCGGCAGACATGGCAACAGGATTGCCGCTAAGTGTGCCGGCCTGATAAACATTCCCGTCAGGAGAAATGTGATGCATGATTTCAGAGCTCGCTCCGTATGCACCAACAGGCAGGCCTCCTCCGATAATCTTCCCATAAGTAAGAATATCCGGTTTAATATTATAAAAGCCAGCTGCACCCGTAAAACCTAACCGGAAGCCACTGATCACTTCATCAAACAGTAAAAGTGTTTTGTTTTCCGTACAGATTTCGCGCAAAAACTGCAGATATTCCGCATCCTGCACCAACAATCCATTATTTGCAGGGACCGGCTCAATGATCACACAGGCAATCTGATTTTTAAATTTAGCAAATGCTTCCTGCACTGCTGCCTTATTATTCAATGGAACAACAATCGTTTCATCCACAAAACATTTGGGAACTCCGGCAGAAGAAGAATTCCCAAAGGTCACCAGTCCGGAGCCGGCTTTCACAAGCAGTGAATCGCTGTGTCCATGGTAACACCCTTCAAATTTCAGAATTTTATCCCTTTTCGTATATCCCCTTGCCAGTCGTATGGCGCTCATGACGGCTTCCGTACCAGAGCTCACGAAGCGAATTTTTTCCAGAAAAGGGTTATTGCCGATAATTAATTCGGCCAGTTCATTTTCCAAAGCCGTAGGAGCGCCAAAGGAACTGCCATTTTCCACAGCATATTTTACTGCGTTTACCACTTTCGCATGAGCATGACCAAGTATAAGTGGCCCCCAGGAGCAGCAATAATCAATAAATTCATTTCCGTCTGCGTCCCAGATACGTGACCCTTTACCCCTTTGAATAAACAAAGGCGAGCCTTCCACAGAGCGGAATGCCCGGACAGGGCTATTCACCCCGCCTGGAAAATAGGTTTTCGCTTTTTCATACAATTCATTTGATCTTTCTCTTTCCATGCTGCAAATATACCTACTTGGCATTAAATGAGCGTACATTATCTTTACTTCGTAAATCCAATTATGCTCATTATATATACCTTTGAATCTTATCCGCGCTCAAACCAGAATACAGATGCAATTTGAAAACACCCTGAACTTTGCAAAACAAATGGATCGAAAAGATCCCTTGAAAAAATTCCGTGGTCGCTTTATCATCCCAAAGCACAAAGGGAAAAATGTGATTTATTTTACCGGGAATTCCCTGGGACTTCAGCCAAAAACAGCAGCAAAATACATACAGCAGGAGTTGACAGATTGGGCCAAATTTGGTGTCGAAGGCCATTTCAAAGCTAAAAATCTATGGTACTCCTACCATGAGTTAGTTGCAGGGCCCTTGGCAGAGTTGTCCGGCGCCAAAAAGGAAGAGGTTGTAGCGATGAACCAGTTGACGAGTAACCTCCATTTTCTGTTTGTTTCATTTTACCGTCCGGAAGGCAAAAGAATCAAAATTTTATGCGAAGCGCATGCATTCCCATCTGATCAGTACCTGCTGGAATCCCAGCTAAAATTTCATGGGTTCGACCCTGCAGAAGCGCTCATTGAAGTTTCCCCGCGCAGAGGCGAATATACAATCCGCACGGAAGACATTCTATCAGCCATAGAAAAGCACAAAGAGGAACTGGCCCTGGTCTTTATAGGTGGAGTCAATTACTATTCCGGGCAGGTGATGGATATGAAAACCATTACCGAAGCAGGCCATCAGGCGGGAGCTCTGGTAGGCTTTGACCTGGCACATGCGATTGGGAATATCTGCCTTGATCTGCATAACTGGAATGTGGATTTTGCGGCCTGGTGTTCCTACAAATACCTGAATTCAGGTCCTGGCTCAGTTGGAGGAGCTTTTATTCACACTAAACACCACCGCTCCGAATTACAGCGTTTTGCCGGTTGGTGGGGGCATGATAAAAATAGCCGGTTTAAAATGGAAAAAGGGTTCTCCCCTATTCCGACTGCAGAAGGCTGGCAATTGAGTAACGCACCCGTTTTCAGCATGGCTATACACAAAGCCGCCCTTGCTGTTTTTGAGGAAGCCGGCATCAGCAGGATCATTGAAAAAAGCAATAAACTAACCGGGTACCTCCGGTTTATTATTGATGGAATAAATAATAAAAGTAATGTATTGGAAATACTTACGCCCGAAACGGCAGGGTCTCAGCTTTCAATCAGCGTTCACAGGCAGGGCAAAGAGGTATTCAGGAAATTGATTTCAAAAGGAATAATGGCAGACTGGAGAGAACCCAATGTCATTCGGGTAGCACCAGTACCCCTCTATAATTCGTTTGAAGATGTATTCCGATTCGGAGAGGTACTTCTTAAATCATTCACCTGAACCCCGGTCACCGATCACCGGAAACTGATCACCGGAAACTGATCACCGGAAACTGATCACCGGAAACTGATCACCAATCACCAATCACCAATCACCAATCACCAATCACCGATCACTGATTACCGAACCTTAGGCTTATTTTTAAACTTAAGCCCGAACATGATTTCCTGTGAATCAATTCCAAATTTAGCAATCGTAGAAATCGGGATATCGTATGAATAAGCAATCAGTAAATAATCCTGATAGGTATACCCAGCCATAATTGAAAATGCATCGCCTGACCGAAAAGATGCTCCCAGCCATACCATTTTCTTATAAATAGCCCGGAACCCAATATCCACCTGCACCGGCACCGGACTTACATAATTCAGCAAAAAGGAAGGTTCAAGGCGTATGTTATCCGATACATCGTATTTATACCCACCGGTAACAAAATAATGCGTAGACAAAGTACTTATAGTGCTTGAAGTATAGTCAAAAAACTTCAGTTGGGCCTGATAGATCTGGGGAATGGAAAGTCCAACATAAAATTTATCTGAGTAAAACAATGCTCCAAACCCAATATCAGGAACAAACACCGATTGAAATCCTGTTCCAAGAGCCGGGTCATTCTGGTCATGCAGGGTAATCTGAGTACCGTCAACAGAAAATTGCTGAAGACCGCCCGAAAGGCCAAGAGACAATTTCAATTTCTCTGTAAGCTTAACATGATAAGCATACGACAAATCAAATCCGATTCTGCTGGTTGGTCCGGTAACGTCAGAATAGACATAGCCTCCATATCCCATGTTTTTATTTTGCTGAGGCCCGTCCCCGCTTAAAACATAAGTCCGGGGAGCACCTGGAATTCCAACCCATTGATAACGGTTATTGGACTTCACCTCAAAATCATCCCCAATGCCGCTTAGGGCAGGATTCAGCACAAAATCATTGAGTATGTAATTGGTATACTGAGGCAATTGCTGAGCCACCATGCAGTTCTTAATGCTCAAAACAAAAATGAATATGTAAATTATCTTTCTCATCTCATAATTGTTAAGGGTCCTGTCAATGGAGCAGGGAACCTGCTGTCATGCAGTTGAATAACATAATAATAGGTTCCAACAGGTATATCCTGTCCATTGTATCTGCCATTCCAGGGTACCGGATATCCAGGGGCAGAAGTAAATAAAAGTACCCCCCAGCGGTTAAACACCTCCACAACGCAATTGGGAAATTTATCCGAATTGTCAATAATCCATGTATCGTTTTTCCCATCATTATTCGGCGTAAAGCCATTGTCTATAATAATATTCGGAACAACCGTAATCAGAACCGAATCACTTCCTTTACAACCATTCTGGTCCTTTACAGTCACTATATACAGCGTAGTGATAAATGGTGTCGCAAGAGGATTGGCAATGATGCTGTCAGAAAGGGATTGCCCAGGTGTCCAGCTAAAGGAAGCCCCGGCAGATGTTGTTGTAGGAGTTCCGCCTACAAGGGTTGACTGCAGGATGAATACCGATTGGGCAGAGCCGGCATTCACGACAGGCAATGGATTTACATGAACGGAAACAGTATCTGAATCCGAACAGATTCCATTTACTGCGACCAATAAATAATCTGATGTTCCTATGGATGGCTTAACACTGGTCACCTGGGAAGAACTGATGAGAGACAATGATGGGAAATTGAGCCATTGGTAAGATTGGGCAAACAGGCTTAAATTCCCGTTCAGAATAACACTGCCTCCCAGACAGAAAGAAGTATCTGCACCGGCTCTGGCAATCACAGTTGTTTTAGCTGCTACAAATACAGAATCCTGTTTTGTACATCCATTTCCATCATTGACGACTACTGTATATGTCCCGATTGGCACTCCTGCAAGGTTCTGACCGGAGGAAATAAATCCACCCGGGCCGGTCCAGGCAAATGTATAGACACCTGTACCACCCCTGATTTGAATTGTAACTGCTCCGTCTTTGGTAGTATTACAACTTGCTGAATCTGATAAAGGCATAACCGTTATTGGGCGCGGAGCGCCTACACTATCCGTTTGAATAGCAGTACAACCTTTGGCATCCGTTAGCGTAACAGAATAAGGTCCTGCTTTCAGGGGGCTTGCTAAGGCACCAGTACCAGAGAAAGCTGACCAGGAGTAGAAATACGGGAGAGTGCCTCCTGAAGGTACAATTGTTATACTGCCATTTGAATCCTTCACACAGCTTACCTTGGTAACAGTAGCGATAGAAAATTCCAAAGGCAAAGGAGCAGTAATAGTAACAGAACCGGCAGCCATGCATCCACTGATGTCAGTAACCTGTACAAAATAAGTTGAATCGCAAAGTGATCCTACAGTTGCGGTAGTTGCTGAAGTAGGGTCATTCCAGGAATAAAGATATCCGCCTGCTCCACCTGTGGCATTCACAATTCCAACACCGTTGCATTTGCCTGGGCATGTTACAGCTGAGTCAGACAGGATTAAGCGGGGAGCCGGTCTGTCATTCAATTCAATAAAAGTGCGTTGGGTACATCCGGATCCGTCCGTTACAGTGACTACATACTCACCCGCACCCAGACCAAAAACAGGGTTGAGAGAGCCTGCAATTCCATTGCTCCATGCGAAGGTATAAGCTGATCCGGATCCTCCGGAAACAAAAAGGAGGATTGAACCATCCGCAACTTTACAGATACTTGGTTGTGTCAGTACGGGAACAATTAAAATCTGAGCAGGCGCTGCAATTTGTATGGTATCCGTTAAAATACAACCATTGGAATCGGCAATCTGAACAAAATTTGTCCCGGAACAAAGGCCTGTCACAGAAGAGGTGGTCTGTCCGCCCGGCAGCCAGTCATACGTATAGGGTCTCACACCACCAACCGGGGCCACCTGGGCTGTTCCGTTACATGCTCCGAAGCATTGTACTGCTGTGCTTGATTTGCCGGACGCCGTTGCCCCACCGGAATTACTAAGCCCCAATTGAAAGGCCGAACTGCAACCGAGACTATCACTGACAGTAAGGGATTGCACACCTGCACATAAGCCAACTGCTGTAGAAGAGCTGGAACCATTACTCCACAGATAAGTCAGTGGGCCTGCTCCTCCGCTTACCTGGACAGAGATTTGACCGTTACAAACCCCACATGTTGCGAGGGTAACAACATTTGACACATTAAAGTGAACAGAATTGTTTGTAATACTGATCGCTTGAGAAGCCTGACATCCGTTTCCGTCACTTACAGTTAAGGTATAGCTTCCTGCACATAAATTCTTCAATGCAGAGCTTGTTCCCCCGTTACTCCAGTTAAAGGTAAAAGGCAATGTTCCTCCAGCGGGAGAAGCGAATGCAGTCCCGTTGCATACCCCGGCACAACTTGCAGAAGTACTGACAGGGGTATTAAAAATCAATTGCAGGGGTTCAGTTATAGTGACCGAATCAGCGGTTATACAAC
This sequence comes from Bacteroidota bacterium, assembly GCA_013286805.1. Taxonomy (GTDB): domain Bacteria; phylum Bacteroidota; class Bacteroidia; order JABDFU01; family JABDFU01; genus JABDFU01. The sequence continues at coordinate 41,830 of JABDEY010000008.1, forward strand.
CTATTTTATCATTCACCTGAACAAAATGGGTTCCTGCACAAAGATTCCTGACTGTATCCGTGCTGGCCACAGCAGGCGCAAGCCAGGAGTAGGTATATCCACCCGCTCCTCCGGAAGCCGTAACAATTCCCACTCCATTGCATTTGCCAAAGCAGGTAATCGCACTGTCTGACATAACCAATACAGGTGCAACTTTATCATTCAAGGCAATAACTGAAGTCTGTGTACATCCTGACCCATCCGTAACCGTAACAGAATAAGCCCCCGCAGCAATTCCTAAAACAGTAGCCCCGGCACTGCCGGTATTCCAGGAATAAGAATAACCCGATCCTGATCCTCCTGAAACAGTCAGAATAATTGAACCATCTGCTGTTTTACAGGCACTGGGCTGAGTCACAGCTGCAATGATACTGATGACAGGATGAGAGCCCACAGGAATAGAATCCACCAGCTTACATCCGTTCGAGTCCGTTATCTGAACAAACCCCAATCCGGCGCATAATCCATTGACAAAAGAACTTGTCGAACCAGAGGGTAGCCAGAAATAAGAATACGGAAGTGTTCCACCCACAGGAGACACAGAAGCCTTTCCATTGCAAAGCCCAAAACAACTGTCTCCGGAAATAATCTTTCCGGAAGATACGGGTCCTCCAATATTGCTGACAGGAAGGTTAAAACTAAGCTTACATCCAAAACTATCCGTTACATCCACGCTTTGCAATCCGGCACATAAGCTGGTTGCTGTATTCCCGGTAGCAGCGCTGCTGCTCCAGAGATAGCTGAAAGGCGCCGTTCCTCCGTTCACTGTCACAACTGCCTGCCCGTTACAAACGTTGCAGGTTGCCGCATTTACCACACTTTGCAAGGTGAAGGGGGCATTCAGAACCGGAATGGTAATTACCTGAACAGCGGAACATTTATTGGAATCTGTCACCGTAACCGTAATCTGTCCCAGACCCAGTTTCGACACTTTTGGCCCTGTTAATCCATTGCTCCAGGAATAGGAATAGGGTAATGTGCCTCCAAAAGGCAATGCTTCTGCAGAACCATTTAAGGCCTGAGCACAGCTAACCGGAGCAATTCCAGCCGGCCCAAGCACTAAAAGTGAAGGTTCTGTTATCGTTACGGTACTGAAAGAAGTACAGGAGTTTTTATCCGTCACGGTTACCGTATAGGAGCCGGCACACAGACCGCTAACAGAAGTAAGGCCGGTAGCACCACTGCTCCAGTCAATAGCAAAAGGCCCCGATCCTCCGCTAATCGTCACAGAGGCAGTACCATTGCAGGATCCTTTGCAGGTACCATCCTGCTTACTGATCGTCAGCACCGGGGCATTATTATTATTCAGCGGAATCGTGGCTGTCTGCGTGCAGGAACTTGCATCCGTAATAGTCACGTTATAGATTCCTGAAGACAGACCGGTAATTGTTGCAGTTGTTGCCCCCGAAGGAGGATTCCAGGAATACGTATAACTACCTGCACCTCCGCTTGTCTTGAGAACTATTTGCCCGTTGCTGACTCCGCAAACAGCCTGTGTAACAGCTGGGGTTGGTTGAATCTGTGAAGGAGACCTGATAATAACAGAATCTGTACGTATGCATCCATTACCATCAGTTACCTGTATCAGATCAAGACCACCAGGCAATCCGGACAGGGTATTGGAAGCAGGACCTGAAGGAAGCCAGAAATAGGTATACGGGAAAGTTCCACCCTGGCCGGTAACAGTAGCCGAACCATCGCTGATTCCAAAACAACTGGCTGGAACGGTATCTATGATTGATTTAGTGGGGCCATTGATGTTATTCAGAGGAATATTAAAGGTTTGTGTACATGCAGCGGAATCACTGACCTTCAGCACGTACAATCCTGCGCAAATTCCGCTTATGGTCTGTCCGGTCGCTCCACCTACCCCCCATGTATACGTATAGGCCGGAATTCCGCCGGATACTGTAACTGAAATTTGCCCGTTGCAAATGCCACATGTAGCCTTTGTTATTGAATCAGTTTGGGTAATGACCTTGGGTTCGGTGACAAGAATAGCTTGAGTAATCGTACAACCTTTGCCATCTGTAACACTAACCGTATAGGCCTGAGCGCAGAGACTGGTCAAAGTGGCGGCGGCAGCTCCATTGCTCCAGGTAAATGTATAGGGATTTGTCCCTCCACTCATGTTCAGACTTACTATACCGGTGCATAAACCCTGGCACAGCGGATTCGTTTTTTTGACTGCCGCAACGAGCACATTTGTTATTCCGATAGTTATGTTTGTGCTATCCTTACAGGAATTAGCATCAGTTAGTGTAAGCGTATAATTGCCCGCACACAAAAAGTTTACAGTAGCTCCTGTAGCACTATTACTCCAGATATAAGTATACGGAGGAGTATCACCTGTAGGCGAAACAAAAGCACTTCCATCACATTTTCCGCTGCAGGAAGCATTTTTCGGGCTTGAGTCAAACACGATAGCTCCAGGTTGAAGGATGCTGACAGGAACATTCAGTTCACAACCGGCGTGATCCGTAACCACAAGGGTATAGGATCCTGCACACATTCCGCTACGGGTAGGTGCAATACTGTCAACATCTGTCCAGGAATAAGTAAATTGAGGGGTTCCACCTGTTGCTATAATGTTTGCAGTACCAGTACAGGCCCCATTGCATTTGACAGGTGTGATAATCTGCGATTTCAGGGAAGGAGCATTGAGGTTGTTTACCGGAATAATAAAATTTCCCGTACAGCCATTTGTATCTGTTACGGTAAGTGAATAATTACCGGCAGCCAGACCGCTTAGAAACGAAGAAGCACCGGAAGGTTTCCAGGAATAAACATAACCCGGATTGCCGCCGGAAGGGACCACATTTATGGACCCGTTGGATTTGGAACAATTCGCTCCTGTAATCGTTGTATCTATTGTAATCGGTACCGGTGGAATCAAGGTTACAGACTGCGAGGATGTACAGCCATTTTTATCTGTTACTGTTACAACATAGGTACCGGCAATAACTGAATCAATTTTTTGAGCATGAGAACCGGTGCTCCATAAAAATGCATAAGGGCCTGTACCTCCTGTTGCATTTCCCAGAGCTGTATCCGTTCTTATGCCATGACAATTCGGATTTATACTCTTGGTATTGGCAACCAGCAGTGCAGGTTCAGTAATCACAGCGCTTGTGGTAAGTGTACAGGCATTCGCATCCGTAGCCGTCACTGTATATGTACCTGGAATCAGAGACGAAATTGTTAATCCCGTTTGCGCATTACTCCAGACCAAATTGATGATACCGGTACCTCCTGAGACTGCAACATTCACAGATCCGTTTCCGGCTCCCTTACAACTTACATTTACAGCATTAACTGAAGTAAATGACAAGGCAGATGGCTGATTGACAGTAGTGCTGGCAGTAAATGTACAACCATGTTTATCAGTTATTGTGACAGTATAAGTGCCAATAGACAAACCAAAAGCCGTCGAACCTGTTCCTCCGGCAGGCGTCCATGTGTACTTGTACCCGGGAGTCCCCCCGCTTGCTTTTATGAAAGCCGTGCCATCTGCTCCTCCGTTACAAAGATCATCCGTTTCACCGATGATTCCCTTCAGAGCTAGTGCAGGCTCGACAATAGTAGTGTTTGAAGTAGAAGTACAGCTGTTTGCGTCTGTAACTGTAACGGTATAGGGGCCTGCACAAAGGTTGGAGGCAATGGAATCTATTTGCGGGGGTATTGTTGACCAGGTAAAGGAATGGGGAGGCGTTCCCCCGAATCCGGTTGCTACTGCGCTGCCGTTACAGGAGCCTTTACAGGATACATTTACTGCAAAAATGCCAGAAGTAAGTATCGCAGGCTGGGTAATTACTGCATTATTAATGCTGTCACAATTATTCGCATCCGTGACGGTAAACGTATAGGTATTGGGGACCAGAAGGTTTATGGAAGCACTTGTCTTGCCGTTACTCCAGGAAAAAGTATAGGGGCTGGTTCCTCCGCTTGGAGTCAGGGTAATCTGACCATCCCCGGCACCTCCGCAACTCACATCCTTGACAAATGGATTAGGAGAAATATGGGTGGGCTGAGTTATTCCCAGTGTATCAACCTTAAAGCAACCGGAGCCGTCCTGAACCGTAACAGTATAAATTCCCACACATAGTCCGTTAACAGTAGCCGCAGTAGATCCGGTACTCCAGCTAAAAGAGAAAGGTATAACCCCGGTTGGCGTTATGGTGGCAGTACCATTGCATTGCCCGAAACACTTAGCTTCCGTTCGGGCTTTAGCCAATGTTGCGCCTGATACATTGCTGATGTTAAATTTGAACACTGTATCACAGGTCACACCGGATGAAAGTGAAAGTGTGTACGATCCGACCGCCAGACTGCTGACCGTTTCACCGGTTGCCCCTGTTGACCAGGAAAAAGTATAGACTCCGGCCCCACCCGAAGGAAGAACGCTGATACTACCATCATTGGTATGACAGGTAGCGTTGCCAATTGTGGGAATAACCTGCAGGGCTGCAGGCTGAGTAATGATAACAGTATTTGTTTGTAAACACGCATTCGCATCCCTGACACTGACAGTAAAGGTTCCTGCACATAAATTGCTTGCCGTGGCAGAGGTAGTGCCGTTCGACCAGGAAAATGCATAAGCACCAGTGCCTCCCGTAGGAACAGATAATGCAGAGCCATCGCAATGACCCTTGCAGGAAGTATTTGCAGGAGGATTAATAGCAGGGACCAGCAGGGCCGGATCAACCAACGTTACATTGGAAGTATTGGAACAACCGTCAGCATCCGTAGCGGTCACAGTATAACTTCCAGCACATAAACCGGATATGATTTGAGTAGTGGGACCGGTATTCCACGCAAAGGTATAGGGAGTAATTCCCCCTGATGTAACAGCTTTTATTTTTCCGTTACAGGCATGAAAACAACTTATAAACGTAACAGAATCCGTCACAGTCAGGCTTAATATGGGATTTACCGCAATTGTGCTTGTTTCAGTACAGGCCTTACTATCGCTGACCGTTACCGTATACACTCCACCGCATAAGCCTGTTGCCGGGTTTGAAGTTTGCCCAGAAGCAGCAGCCGACCAGCCAAAGGTAAACGGAGGACCATTCCCGCCCCCCAGGGCAGTCACAGTCGCAGTGCCATTGCACAAATTGCAAAAGGTAGCAGTGGATTTCATTGTATTCGTTATCGGAACAGGCTGTGTAACAGTAACAAACTGAGTAAATTTGCAGGCATTGGCATCCGTCAGCGTAACAGAATAAGTTCCCTGAAGGAGTCCGCTTGCAGTTTGGCCGGTTCCTCCGGCAGGGCTCCAGGTATAGGAATACTGGGGAGTTCCGCCGCTTGGAGTAATAAAAGCCTGACCACTTGCTCCTCCGTTACAGACCGCAGGGATTTCCCCGATTACCCCGGCAAGCACATTTGGCTGTGTGATAGTAAGAGTGTCTGTTGTTGTACACAGGTTATTATCCGTCAGGGTAAGCGTGTACTTTCCGGGAGCCAATGATGAAATATTCTGGGTGGTCTGTCCGTTGGACCAGGCAAAAGTATAAGGATTCGTACCTCCACCCGGAGTGCTGACAATCGACCCGTTATTCAAACCAAAACAAGTTACCTCAGTAGGCGTTAAACTGAGGGTAAGTAAAGCCGGCTGGGTAAGCACAGTTGTGGAAGTAGCTGTACAACCTTTGGAATCAGTAACGGAGACCGTATATGTATTCGGGCAAAGAGAACCCACTGTTGAACCGGTGGCTCCTCCGGGGCTCCAGGAAAATGTACTCGGGAGCGTTCCGCCGGATGGAGTGGCATTTACCGTTCCATTGCAGGCATTCTTGCAAAGTATATTGGTACCGGCTGCAGCAACCGTAAAAAGAGCGGGTTGGGTAATAGTGGCAGAAGTTGTGGCAGTACAACCGTTCAGGTCAGTAACTGTAACCGGATAAGTGCCTGTGCAAAGAGCTGACTGATTGATGCTGGTGGAGCCTGCCGGATTACTCCAGGAATACGCAAAGGGCGAGGTCCCCCCTGCTGTAGCAGTGACAACCGTTCCATCACATACCCCGTGACAGGAATCATTTGTTGCAACATTACTGAGTGTCAATACCAGTGGTTGTGTAATAGTCACATTAGAGGTGGCTGTGCATAAGTTCGCATCCGTCACCGTCACCGTAAAACTTAAATTACAAAGGTTGACCTGGGCAGCAGTCGTAGGGCCATTGGACCAGGTAAACGTGTAAGGAGCTGTTCCTCCGGTAGGAGAAGCCAAAACAGTGCCATTACATTTCCCGTTGCAGGTCACATCTGTTTTAGTTGCATTTGCTGCAAGCAGGGCAGGCTGGGTAACAGCTACTGTAGAAGTAGCCGTGCACAAGTTCGCATCCGTAACAGTCACTGTATAAGTTGAAGGAACACTAAGACATAACCCTCCAGCCGCCACTCCTGTCATTCCTCCGGGACTCCAGGAAAATGAATAGGGAGCCAGTCCTCCTGAAGGATGGGCATTGACAGTCCCGTTGCAGAAACCGAAACAACTGATATTAGTTCCGGTTGGAGTCGCAGCCAGCACATTAGGCTGTGCTATATGCGTGATGGAAGTGGCCGTACAGGCATTCGCATCCGTTACGGTTACTGTAAAAGTTGCAGGACACAACCCTGCCGCAGTTGCGCCGGTACCACCGCTGGGGCCCCAGGCAAATGCATATCCCGCAGTTCCACCCGAGGGAACAACAGAGGCTATTCCATTACATAACCCATTACAGGTCACATTCACAGAATCCGTCTTTGCACTTAATGGAGACGGAGGCTGAGTAATCAATTCAGTGGCTGAAATGGTACAAGCCTGGTGATCAGTTATTGTAACCGTATAGGTATTCGGACACCGTAAGCTGATCGTTGCTCCTGTCCCTCCGCTCGGAGCCCAGACAAATGTAAAAGGCCCAACGCCTCCGGAAGGATTAACGGAAGCCGATCCATTACACAAGCCAAAACAAGTAACATTGGTGGGTACTGCAGAATGTGGATTAATTGCAGGTGGTGATCCGACTGTAGCACTGTTAGTGATTGTGCAACCATTGTGATCAGTAACGGTAATCTGGTAAGGTCCTTTACAAAGAAGTGTATTAGTCTGACTGGAACTACCGTTTGACCAGGAATAGGTATAGCTAGGACCTGGAGTGCCACCAATAGGAATTGCGGTAGCACTGCCATCACACTTTGTAAAACAAGAGGTAGGGTTAGTATTAATGGGAGAACTCAGAGGTGCAAATGTGGCAGTGGTTATCTCAGCTGATACCTGAGCACCGCTTCCCGCGTCACTAACCTGTACAAGTGGAAAGGTATTTTCACATACATTAAATACCGTATCCGTAGAAAAAGCAATATTTGTATGAACTACTACTCCGGAAGAAAGCGTCCAGGAATAGGTATAGGATCCAATACCTCCTGAAACAGTAGCAACCAATATGCTTTTACAATCACCTGCACATTTGTTTTTAATAGGGGTTTGCTCGACAATCGTTACACTCTCGGAGAGAATTGCATCCGTTATAACTTCCTTATAGGGAGCAACCGGCTTTTCAGAAACAACTACCGTAGACAGAACAGCTTTTGCCCCAAAGCTATGCAGGCTAATAAACAACACCAAACAGAAAAAAAGTATTACTTTCTTCATTTCACAAACTTTCACCCGGATAAAATACTTTCTCATTATACGAAATAAGGTACAAATATGTTACAGGAACAGCGACAATTGACTAATACAGCCAATTCTTATACACAAGTACTTGTTAATGATTGGTTTGCACCTTCACAAGATACTAAAAAATGTATTCGGATGGTAATTCAGACCGGGTTGGTCTGCTTTTTAAAATCCAGCGGGATAATCAGCCTGAAACTGACATTTCTGCCCATATTGTAAATACCACTCCTGCCCGTCCAGTTGACAGGGTAATTATCCATGTATTTCAACCTGCTCATATTGGATTGATAGGCAACGTCTGTAATATTATTGCCCAGAATATGAAAGCTTGCTATCTTTTTCCCTGTACGGCCCAGAATATCAGTTCCGCAGCCTGCATCAAAAAGAACATATC
>JABDEY010000009.1 GCA_013286805.1 Bacteroidota bacterium
ATTAAAGCCGTGGGACCAAAAGTAACGGTATCACTCTTGAAATAACCGGTAATATATATGTTTCCAGAGACTCCTGAAGCTATTGAATTAGATACAACATCCTTATTTGCATTTACTCCATTTGCCCAAAGAACATTCCCTAAAGCATCATATTTAGTAATGAAAAGCGAATTTGTTCCATTTGGATTAGTTAACATATAAGACCCAAAGGATAAAGAAGAACTGTAAAAACAACCGGTCAGGTAAACATTTCCTGAGGGGTCAACAGTAACTGAATTTGCAACATCACTTAAACTTCCTCCGGCACTTTTTACCCAAATCACGTTCCCGTTCTGATCGCATTTTGCTAAAAACAAATCTGAGACTTCCCCACCTGGAGCAGTATTAGAAAATGTACAGCTTCCAAAAGTAATTGAGGAACTACTAAAAGAACCTGCAAAATACAAATTCCCGCCTGCATCGCCCGCTACTGAACTGGCCACATCATTATACGCTCCTCCATAACTTTTGGCCCAAATTACATTGCCATTTGTATCAAATTTCACCAAAAAAATATCATTGTAACCTGCAGCAGTATTGGTAATGGTGAAAGACCCGAATACAACTGAGGCACTCCGAAATGAACCAGATACATAAATATTCCCGGTTCCATCTGTTATCACTGAATTAGCTATATCCTGATCGGATCCACCAAAACTTTTAGCCCATAAAACAACACCATTTGCAGCATATTTTGCAACAAATATCTCATCAAATCCTGCATTGGGATTGGTCATCGTAATTGAACCTAAAGTGAATGTAGCATTTGCAAAAGAGCCAGCAATATAACTATTCCCGACCTGATCTGCTGAAACAGCATTTGCACCATTATAACCTGAGGTACCTGCATCATTTTTCGCCCAACTCCATTCAGGGGTTTGAGCAGAAAGCGCAATAACGAACAGCACCGCAATAAAAAGTGCCGCTGGTTTTCTAATTGCTTCACGTGTTATAAATGTATTCATGGATTTTTTTTAAATGTTTACTCAAAGTACCCGACACAAATTTATTCCTTTCAGTTACTTTGTTACCAGACTTTTCGGTAAGGAAGGTTTTTGAATTGCCAGAGAGCCATTTTCAGCATGCTTCTGAAGTATATCAAACCTACCATTGGGCTTTAGACGTTTCAATTCGTAAAGGTCTGTTCTCCGGTCATTCAGATTACGAACACTTCCATGCAAACGAAGTTTCTTTAACTGATCGAGTTCCAGGTCAACAATTAAAACCATTTCTGTATTTGGTGTAGCTTCTCCCTTTATTCCATTGGTAGGAAACGAAAAATCAGAAGGTGTAAAGACCGCAGATTGCGCATATTGTATATCCATATTATGCACTTTTGGCAGATTGCCAACTCCACCTGCAATTGCTACAAAACATTCATTCTCAATTGCTCTTGCCTGCGCACAACATTTAACTCTGGTATATGAATTTTGGGTATCCGTGAGAAAGGGTACAAATAGTATTTCCATTCCATCCAAAGCCAGCAGCCGGGACAGTTCCGGAAATTCGACATCGTAACATATCAGGATTCCAATTTTCCCGGCATCCGTATCAAACACCTTCAGCTTATTGCCACCTTCGATTCCCCAGGCACGTACCTCATTGGAAGTAACATGCAGTTTTGAATATCTTTCTACAGAACCGTCTCTCCTGCACAGATATCCTACATTATATAACTGACCTCCCCGGACAAAAGGCATGCTGCCGGTAATAATATTGACATTATAGGTAATTGCATAATTGATAAACTTGTCTCTCAATGGCTCTGTAAATTCTGCAAGACTTCTAAGTGCCTCCGATTCATTCTGGTGATTAAAATCTGCCATTAACGGGGCATTAAATAATTCCGGAAACAATACAAAATCTGAATTATAGCCTGACACCGTATCAATAAAAAATTCTATCTGTTCACACAATGATTCAAACGTGTTAAAGGTTCTCATTCCCCACTGTACCAACCCAACTCTTGATGTAGCCTTTTGCCTTTTAAGAATACGGGATACCTTAGTGTAAAGTACATTGTTCCATTCCATCAATGTGGCGAAGTGTTTGGATTCTTCGTCCGATGGCATGTAATTAACCAATAATTTTTTTACATGGAATTCATTGGCAAGCTGGAAAGTGAGAACCGGATCATAAATCTCTTTTAACTTTACTTTTGCAATAAATTCTTTTGGAGTCATCTTAGTGGCATATTCCGAATACCCTGGAATTCTTCCGCCAAACACAATGGATTTCAAATTTAGCTTTTCACACAATTCCTTCCGGGCATCGTACAACCTTCTTGCCAGGCGCAACCCTCTGTATTCAGGATGAATAAATACTTCAATGCCATAAAGCACATCTCCATGCGGATCATGTGTTTTGAAACTAAAATCGCCCGTAATCTGACGATATGTATGATCGTCCCCAAATGCATCGTAATTCAAAATAATAGAAAGTGCGGACCCGACAACCCTTCCATTTACCAACACTACAAACTGGCCTTCCGGAAAAACAAGCACTAATTGTTTCAACTGCTCCTCTGTCCATATTGAACCGTGAAAATTTCTATACGCCTCTTCCATAGAAGTATGTAAGCCCATGTAATCATTCAGCTCCAGGTTCCTTACTTCAATTTTCTTGATCGCTGGTGCTGCAATCCGACCCTTGGTCTTCCTTCTTGTTACTGTTCTTTGCATTATTAAGTTTTACCTGTAAATATAAAAGGACAAATAATACGTCATTTCGGAATTGGTTAAAAGGCCAATTCCAATAGCCCAAATGGGGAAACAAAATGATCATTTGTATTTGCACAAAACGTGCAACTCTATTTATAAATTAATGTAAGGCAATATGCAGTATCTATACTGAACTTTGTGAAGATTCCAAAATTGAAAAAATGAAAAACAGGAACGCTTTTAAGGCTAAAGTCATTTACATGTTGTCGATATACTTAGCTGCAGCTTATATTACGTCTTGTGATAAGGATACCAAACCAGACGATACACTAAAAGAGACAAATGTTATTCACAGTGCTGTAGATGATACTGCAGCTAATTTTGTCAAGGACAGTAAATTCCTTGTAGCAGCTGCTGAGATTAATATAGAAGATATTAATATGGGTCAACTTGCTCAAAGTAATGGGAGAATGTCTAACGTAAAGGATTTGGGAGAAAAGATGGCTAATCTGCATACAAAATGTCTGACTGAAATAAAGAAACTTGCTTTGAAAAAACAAATTCCATTACCTACCTGCGCTTCAAATGAAGCACGGTCAGATTACAGCAATCTATACAATAAATCGGGAAGTGATTTTGACGAATTCTATTGTGGTCTGATGGTGAATGGCCATAAAGGTGCAATCATTCTTTTTGAAAGGGCATCCTACGCTTGCTCTGATCCGGAAATAAAAGCGTTTGCAAAAGCTACCCTTCCAGTCTTAAAAGAGCATCTTAATCATGCATGTTTGTGTCAAAGGCAAATACAAAGCCTATGAAAGGAATATCACGGAAGGAAGCCGCAGAAAGGTCTAATAAAATGAAATTTCATTCTCTGATTCAAGTACCTTAAATTCAACTCTCCTGTTCATTTGCCTTCCCTCCGGATTATCTGAATGATCCGGATTTTCATTTGGTTCCAAAGGAAATTTCTCTCCTTTACCTGAACCTTTTATTCTGTTTACATTTATTCCCTTTGACGAAAAATAGTCCGAAGCCGCCTGGGCTCTTTTCAGAGATAATTTATAGTTGTACGAATCCTCTCCCTTCGAATCGGTATGCCCATAAATTTCTACTTTCAGTTCTTCATTGGCCGTCAGATATGCTGCAATAGTATCGAGTTCAGGTTTTGCATTTTCCCGAAGCGTTGCCTTTTCAAAATCAAAAAAGATACTTGGAAATTGCTTACAACCCCTTTCCTTTCCACAAGTAAGATTTATTAAGGGGTCGTTTGAATTTACGACTTCACTTAAAACAGGCAACGCCTCGTTCAGGCTTTTTTCTGTAACAAGACTATAAATATCCAGATCTCCGGCACCGCCGTCTCTGATACATGAAAAATAGGCATGATTGGCATCCATAACGGGCCCAAAATGAATATCATCGCCAGAACTGCTGATTGGATATCCTACATTCGCTGGAACAGACCAATTGTAATCATCTTCTCCAATTTTTGTTGACCTGAATATATCAGAACCACCCATTCCTGCATGACCTTCAGAGCTGAAGAAAAGATCTTTTCCGTCGGGGAATATCGCAGGAGAGGTTTCATCATAAGGAGTATTAATCACTGCGCCGATATTCCTTGCAAGCCCCCAATCTCCATTGGGCAATTTCTTACAAAAATAAATGTCACTTCCTCCATAGCCACCAGGCCGGTTGCTTGAAAAAAAGAATATTTTTCCGTCCGTTGAAAGAGCGGCACCGTTTTCATCATACTTACTGTTTATATCCGACCCCATTGAGACAGGACTTGTCCATTGATTATCCTCAAAATTGCTGACATACAGGTCCCCTCCATTACTCTCTTTATAAAGTATCAGTTGTTTACCATCATATGATAAACACAATGATCTTTCATTATCATTGGTATTGACTTTATTACTTATAGGTTTGGCTTTAGACCAGGCCCCATTGACATTTCTTCTGCTGTAATAGATATCTTCGTAATACTGGTCGTCCATTGTTTTTTCGCCTCCGGTACTTCCTGGTCTTCTTGATGTGAATATCAGCAGAGAATCATTTCCTGAAACAACAGCGCTGTATTCGGGATATTCAGTATTGATACTATCTCCCAGGTTAATAAACTTTAGCTGAATTGGGTTTTCCGTGAGTTCAATGCCAGTTAAAGACTTATCAATACTTCTTCCTACTTCTCTTCTGTCACTTTCATTTGGCCCCGCCTGATCCTTGTAATTGGTAAACGAGGTTATGGCTTCATTAAAATTATCATTTAAATGGTAGGCTTGTGCCAGGTAATAAATTGCTATCAATGGCGCATGTTTTTCCATTGGATTGAACTCATCATACCTTTTGCTTACATCTTTAGACGCTTCATTCAGAAAATAAACTGAAAGATTTTTTCCGGTAGTCATATTAAGAAAACACATACCTATTTTATATTTAATATTTGCATTGGTGGAATCAATGGCATAGGCATCTAAATACTGGTGCAGCGCCATGGGGTAGTTTTTTTCCAAAAAAAGCAGGTTGCCTTCAGTCATATCCTGCCTGTACAATTTAGCCTGACCTATCATTAAGAGAGGAAACATTATTAGAGGTAATATGCGGGATAATTTTTTCATGTTTATTTTTATTAATTTTCTGTTGGTTGAATTCATCGGGAATGAAATTTAGTCCTTGCTGTTAAAATTATTTAACAACAGCTTTGCATTGGATGAATTTTCGCTAACAGGGGCTTTACAATAGCTGAATGGGAATTGCAAAAGTTAGATACGATTTCCTATTGATTAACTCCTGACTCTGAAGAGTTGGAAATTCCTGTTAGAGTATGGCCTTTAAGTCAATATCTACATAATTCACACTTATTCATTTACCTTAATCAGCTTTTTATAGGATAAGTGATCGTTGACATTTAATTCCAAATTGTAATTTCCTGCGGTCAAATACCTGGTTTCAATTTCATCCTGAAAAACACCTGGTTGGCTTACATCTTCGAAAATTACCAGGACCTCCACTCCTTCAGAATTAAGAAGTGACAATCTTACTTTTGAAGTCTGTTTGATCTCAAATATGGCAGTCATACTTTCTACAAATGGATTGGGGTAAACTTCCATCTTGTTTTCCAGTCTGTTGGCCAGTATACCAAGCGGTGGACAGCGTCCTGCCAGGGCTCCATCCATCCAGTCTATCCGATCCGCTAACCAGGATTTGAGATTATCCACTTCATTCTGGTAGGTAGTTCCTAAAACAGGCCATTGGATAAAGTTTCTTTTTCCTGCATCTCTAAGCTCATTCGCTGAAGAATCTATGTAATTGTTCAAATAACCTATACTTAAAATATTTTCCCTTAACAGGTGCCAGCGGCAATATAATTTATTCACAAAATTACTGTCCTCATAAAATCTGTTCCACCAGTTCGGAGATGGATAAATACTGTCCGGTCGCTGGAATTGCCAACTCCTTGGATCAGATGACCGTTCATAATTGGAGTTATTCCAGGCTAAGTCAAAATCACCCATAGGGCCAATACGTAATTTACCCCCATCTATGTCTTTATCTTTACTCAAATATATATTCATGCTATAGGCATTCGGGTTTTTACTTAATTCCGCGATGATCATGTAATCAATGAATGACCCTTCATCAATATACCTGCAGTATCCTGTTATTGGGTCATTGTAAGAAGATGAATTCATTACAAGCTCGAAACTATCCAGAAAGCTTTTTATGTACACCATCTGAGAGGGCGTAATGACTGAATCCATCGGGTAATCATATTTATAAAAAAAATGTTTATCGGTAGAAATATTTCCGGCGAAAGCCGAATACCATCCGTTAGTTCCTGGCCGGTCAATTCGTAAAACATATCCTCCTGTCAGGGATGGACCAATAATATCGGCTTTTGTCAATTTCGAAACGCTTATCTTTTCAGGCCCCTGAGCAGGCTTTTCCATAAAAGCATATACTCCTTTATATTCATTGTTTAGCATCAGCTCTACATCTCTAAACCGCGGAGCATAATGCCCCATTGCCCGGAATAAATCAAAACCCAGGGGCGTCCGTATAAGGCTTTTATCCTGATAGCCCGCCAACAGACTCCAATCATTATCGCCTGGCATCCCGAAAAAGGAATAGGGGTTTGATTGTCCTGTCCGATCGAATGTCTGAAGAATAAAGGATTTCTTTTCGAAATGAAATCTGGGATTCACACGAATGTGGAATAATGCTTTGCTTGTGTAATTCATCCAGGGATCTTTAATGAAATTTCTTTGACCTATTCCTTTATTGTCGATAATTCCCACATTTATTAATACCTCTGAACTATTTAATGCTTTTCTGTTTGAATTAATGCAAATAACCGGGAGATTGGATGAGGTGAATTTTACCGGAGATGGGGGGGAATGTCCAAAAAGAATATTCCAACCTACGACACTTCCTGTATCCAAATCTGCTAATTCATCCTTTACAATAAGCTGCCATTTCCCATTGCCTGCTTGTCCATTATTAAACTGTCCAAGATAACCTGTGGCTTTATAAATACCAGTATCAGGCACCCCATTCTTAACAAATAAGCTCTTATTATTACTCTCATAGCAAGTGTTTGTAAAGTTCAAACCAGTTCCACTATTTCCATCTGATAGTTCGACCAACTCGCCTTCCGGAGACTGCAGGTAAATGACTAACTCCTCCACTGCAGGATGGCTAAAACTGACGCACACCCGTTTCAACCCAAAACTACTGTCCAGTAAAGCAGGATTAAGACCAGTAACGGGCAAACCAATATGTGTTTCCAAGCCATCCTTGCGGATACTCCCACCCAACCCCGTAAATAATTGCGCCCTCATACAAAAGGAAAACAAACAAGGAATTATCAGAATTGACTTTTTCATTTTGTTTTGCAGAAAGGACATTTTCAATAAAACAGTCAAGACGAAATTACTATGCGCTTCTAATATTCGCGGTAAAATTCGATAGCCACCTTTTTTTTTAAGTTAAACTATTCCTGATTCCGTAGCTGATTCAAAAAATGTGTAAACTATTTTCGTCAATCCTGTAATGCCTTTCAGTTTAAATACAATCAACTTTGTTCTTAACCAAATCTATAAAAACATGAAAACTAAATTCACAACTCTCGTATCCGTAGTATGCCTTCTGTTTCCAGTCACTCAACAAGCTCAATCCTTCACAACAGGAATCGATCTGGGTATTTCAAAAAACTCTGTAGCTATTTCTGATATTGGCAATTCATTTACAAACACTGTTAAAGGAAACAATATCATGGGCATTGAAGGCGGATTATTTGAAAGGCTGAATCTGGGGCCGGTTTTCATTAAACCAATGCTGTTGGCAAGCTATCAGGGAGGAACAGTTACCTTCTACAATAATGACGGAAGTGTTAATAGTTCCAAATTTAATTACGGAAATGTGGAGGTTCCGCTTTTGTTCGGATTTAGTATACTCAGCGTCGTTCGACTCGAGGCTGGGCCAGTATATAATTGGATCTACGCTACACACTATGCGAACGATAATTCCATCAGACTTGAACCATCAGGGCTTGGGTACAGAGTAGGGGCAAATGCTGAATTAGGGCCCATAAATTTTGGTGTTGCATACCAGGGAATTACCAATAAATCTTCAGGGCTTTCCAATGCAACCTTTTCAACACCAAATGAATTGATCTTCAGTCTGGCTTTTTGCTTTGGAAAGTGAAGATAAAAAAAAGCCAGTTGTTAGCTGGCTTTCGGGCTTAAACAATATTTGCTATTCCTCCCGTCTTTTCACTTACTGAACTTTCCTTTACATGGTTCGTCTTATCTTTCAGTTTGATTAACTGGCTATTTAAAGCCTCGGTTAAATCTTTTACTCCATCCGCTACCTTTTGACGTGTTTCACTTCCTTTACCCGGAGCAAACAACAGACCAGCTAAGCCCCCAATTGCGGCTCCGAGTATTAATGCGCCAATAATTTTTCGTGAATCTTTCATATTTTTTATTTTTAAAATGGTTTAGTAATCGGGTAAAAAAAATACCGATATTTCTACCGGTACTTTTTCCAAACAAAACAAACCTTATTTTCCGGGCTTATCGTTTTTGTTCAATTGTGACGTCCTCGTTTCACGTTCATTGGGTTTTGATTCATTTTGTGTGGAATCGTTATCCTCATCCATTGTGTCAACATCAGAAGCAGTGTCTTCCTTTGAAGTCGCGTCCTTTCTCTTGCGGTCAAACTGGCTCTGTTCAGCTTTTTGATCTTTTAACTGAACGTTTGAATTTCTCTGACCATTTTGATTTCCTTGAATCTTCTGGTCTTTTTCGTTCTCTTTCATACTTTTTTAGTTTTTTTTGGTTAATTGATTTGATAAATATTTCTGCAACAAAGATGACCCAGAGTTGATCAAAAACTGTTACATAATGCCTTCAATTCTATTACACAATTTAATCAACATGCAACCTGCGTTATGCATTCTGGCTGTCATACTTTAATCTTCAATAATATTCGTAGGTATACCTTATTACTGAAACTGACTTATTCTCAGCGTCAAATTCTTCCTTCTTAGTCCTCAGGCTTTTACCATTCCAGGAATAAACGAAGCTGCTTACCTTTTTGTTACTTTCATCGTAATGGGTTTCACCCGACTTCTCTCCATTGGCATTATACGTATAGGTAATTCTTTTTATCTGTTTCCCATCTGAATTGTATTCGATTTCTTCTGTCACTTCCGCTTTCTTATTGGTGTTATCAAATTTATAGACCTTTCTGTTATTTTTTGCAAGAGATTCGTTTGGTAAATCCTCCGAACTCTCTTCATCGAAGTTTTTCGGTTTTTTTTCTTTTTTCTTAGTGCTCTGCCCGACAAAGTTTGTTTCTTCTATAACGTTATCATCTTTATCCAATTTTGCAGTTTGCTTTTTTTGAATACTGCCATCCGGGTTAAAATCAGTCTTTTCAATTACAATTCCATTTTTAGAATAAAGTACGTAGTTTTCTTTATAGGTAAGTTCCTTCCCGTTTTTTGTGGTAGAGAACAGTTCTGAAATTGATTTCACCCGATTCAGTCTTATATCTTTCTTTTTATTTTGAGCAATGGATAAACAGGGGATGCAAATAAATGCAGTCAGGCAAATGGTATAACAAATGCTTAACTTTTTCATCTTGTTCAGTATAAATCATGTGCATACCCAATTCCAATAACGAAATCGGTATATGCAGCAGGAATGTTAAAATAATTTTCAATTAAATAATATACTTCCAGTTCATTCGTCTTATCGAGCTTGTAAAAACAGCCTGCAAAATACCTGATATGATCAAACTGTTTACCCTCATAGTGAGGATAAAAATCGTTGTTACAATGGTAATAAAACTCTGTTGCTACATAAGGAATCAAACGCAGGCCAAGTTTATATTTAACCGTAAACTTAGTTCTCAGGTAATTATAGGGAACATTCCATTCTTTTGAAACATATACATTATTGTATTGCTCCTGAAACATTTCCCTATCATATAAAATGAAATTTCCGCATTTAAGTTTTAAAACGTAATCAATATATATCTGGTGTTCCCATTCGATAAAATTAGTAGGTAACACATTTGCGATTGGGACATAAGAAAAGGAGATGTGCAGGTATCTCCTGAATTTGTAAGAAAGCCCCAGATCGGTATAGATATAACTTGGCAAGGTCATATTCTCTGTTAGTTTTCCCTCTTCGTTTATATGCCAAAGCCATTTTTGAGTAAGGGGCTTTTCTACATAAATATTTTGCCAAAGTTGGGCATCATTATATACCGGGCCTCCGTAATAATTTGTAGGAAAGCCAACCTTCTGCCCAAACATCGTTGCAAAGCCAAAAGCCAGCAGCGGAATCAGGAATGCAAACCTGTTCACCGGTATACTCTTATAACCGGCAAATTAAGTACCTGCTTTTTTCCTGTCAGGGTTGCCTTTACCACCACCGCGCTATCGTATAAATCAGTTTTATGCGATCTTGAATAAACAAAAATGGTATAGTTTCCATCCCTTAAATATTGAAAGTCATAAGAACCGTCATAGCTGGAGTTCTGAGAAGCATCTACCTGAATATCATCCCCATAAATAATATTTACCTTCAGATTTCCTACCGCTCCGGAATCAAGTATATACGTAAAGGTTTTCTTGTCATAGGTTATACCGGTTATCTTTCCCGTTATGCTGGCTTCTCCTCCTATTCCAGGTCCCTTTTGGCAGGAATTTTCGAGGAACAGAACAATTACAATTCCTGTTAAAAGAATAATGCGCCTCATTATTGTTAAGTTTTAATTTTCAAGTATGATCCGCCTGGTACTACTCAATCCGTTAGATCTGATATTCACAAAATAAATTCCAGGTTCCTTCCCGGACAAATCAATTATTGCATTAGAGTAAACGGAATTTATTTTTCCCGAATAAATTATTTTTCCCAGTAAATCATATACTGACAATTCAGAGGCGGGAGAAAAATTCGGAGCAAAATTAATATTCAGCACTCCTTCTGAAGGGTTAGGAAAAATACTGAACAGGGAGTTGGTTAAAGAATAATCCTTAACAGATAAAACTCCTTGCTTCCCATCAGCATTCATCTTAACAGCCATAATTTCCGTATTTGGTCCAGCCGGGTTGTCAGTATGGCCAACTGCAATATACCCTCCATCGGTTGTCGGCATTGTTGCATAACAATGTGTATGTCCTCCGGCATTGCCTGTATAATTGGCAGTCCAAAGTGTATCACCTGTAGGCTTGACTTTAAGTAACCACATGCGGGGTGTTACCCAGCCAAAGCTTCTGCTGATTGCTGATACAATAAAATTACCATCAAGGGTTGGCTGTATCATATGGCAGACATCCTTATCAACGCCACCATATGTTTTGGCCCAGATTTGATTCCCATTCTTATCTGTTGATATGATCCAAACATCAATATTTCCAACTCCGAAACTACTTGTTTCCGCAGCAATAATATAACTGCCATCATTATTGGCCAGCACCCAATGTCCCTCATCTATAAGTGGCCCTCCAAATGTTTTTGTCCAGGTCGTATCACCTGCAGCATCTGTTTTAACAAGCCATACGTCCCCCGCTCCGGCACCATAACTATCAGTCTGTCCGGTGAAAATATAACCACCGTCTAAGCTTTGTTTTACTGATTCTGCCATTTCATAGGTATCACCACCATAATATTTTGTCCAAATGACAACTCCTTTGGGATCCACTTTCATTAAATAAGCATACATGTGCCCAGAATGCAGACTGTCAGAACCGCCGGTTATTATATAATTTCCATCCATAGTAGGCTGAATTTCATGTCCTTTAGAGTAGGAAACTCCCCCATAAACTTTCGTCCAAAGCGTGTCCCCGTTATTCCCGTTTATTTTCAAAAGCCAGGTGCTGGAGGGCCCTTTACCATAGCTTTCGGTATAACCAACAATAAAATAGGTGCTGTCATCTTCCACAGTCTTAATTATATTGTAACCATAATCCGGTTTTGATCCTCCATAAGTTTGTGTCCACTGCATAGCACCCATGTTATCCAATTTTACTATGTATATATTTGTATCCGCTGCATTTGACATTCTCATACCTGTTATCAGGTAGCCGCCATCAGGTGTTGGAACAACATCTCTCGTACTTTGGACCTGATTAGCGGGAGTAGCAGCATACTCTTTTTGAAATGTAATTTGCCCATTCATCCGAAGACAACATAAAATCATAGTTAACCGCAGAATTGTCTGCACACTTCTTTTTGTAGTAATAGATTTCATATTTTTTAAAATTTAATTATTATCAGTATCCAATTTTTATGATTTTTTTATACGAAACCACATCATTTACTGTTAATCTCAAACTGTAGATTCCATCACTTACTTGTCCGGACGGAATTTCTTCTGTATAGGTTCCTGGACCTCGAATTCCTTCAAATAGGCTGCTAACCTTTGCACCCAAAGCATTAAACAATTCCAGCTTTACATTTGCACCTGCTATTATTTCATAATTCACATTCACAGTTGAAGAAAAAGGATTGGGGTAAATCGTTAAAGCGGAGACAGGATTTAATTCTTTAACACCCAATGCCACGCACCGTCCGGTAATAGCTCCATCCATCCAGGAAAGGCGGTTCGTTATCCAGGTTTTTAAATCATTTACTTCGCTGGGCCAGGTAGCTCCCACTTCATTTTGCGGATTGGGCCATATATAGGCACCCATTACCGGCCATTGTGTAAAATTCCTCGGTTCAGATTCAGTTAATGCGGTTACAGAAGAGTCTATATAATTATTAAGGCTGTTGCTGCTTAAAATACCCAAACGTAACTCTTTCCAACGGCAGGAAAGCTTGTTGACGAAATTACTGTCCAACATGAAGCGGGCCCACCAGGATGGTTCCGGGTATGTTGTGTCATTCAGCTGATATTGCCACCCGGCCGGACTAAACGAATTGCCATAATTACAATTATGCCAGCCTATGCCAAAGTCCCAAGGAGGGCCCATATGTATTAATCCACCTTTTGTAATATTATCCTTATACATATAAGTACTGATCCTGTATGCATCCGCATTTTTGCTCAGTTCTTCAATGATCAGATAATCAATAAATGAGCCTATATCTATATATTTGCAATATCCGCTGGCCAAACTGGCAAAGGAATCTGAAGCCATGATAGTTTCAAAATTATTCATTGAGCTTTGTAAGTACGACTGCTGAAAACTGGTTATATCTGTACTTTGGGGATAATCATACGCAAAAAAGAAGTGATTATTTGGAGTAGAGTCTCCCGGCATCAATGAATACCAGCCTGAGCCTGCCGGTCCTGGTCTGTCAACCTTAAATATGTACCCGCCGCTAATCTGCGGCATTGCATTATCAGTTGTGGTCATTTTGTTTACATCAATCCTGTTCTTACCTTGTTTTAATTTCTCCTGGAAAACATATATGCCTCTATACTCACCATTAATGACTAATTCTACATTTCTGACACGGGAAGAATAATTTCCCATTTCTCTGAAAAGGTCATAGCCAATCGGGTTCCGGATTAAACTTTTATCCTGATAGGGGGCTACTAAATCCCAATCATCATCTGAAGGCATTCCCATTATGGAAACATTCAGGTTGCTGTCAAGCGCATCAACCGTTTTAAGGCTAAAACTTTGTTTTTCCAGATACCGGGTACTGTTTCCGCGAATGTGTATTTTAGTTCTTCCATTGTAGTTATTCCAGGTGTCCGTAAGATTGTTCCGAATACCTGTACCGTTATCAATTATTCCCAAATTTGCATAAATTGTCGAATCTCCTATTACCTGACTATTTGTATTGATAATTACAATAGGAAGGTTGGAAGACTTAAATTTAACAGGAGGTGCAGGGACATTGCCAAATGAAATCCTCCAGCTGATTACATATCCCAAATCCCCCCCCGGGTAGGAATTCAATATGACAAGTTGCCAGGTGCCATTTATTGTCTGGCCGGTATTAAATCGTCCCAAGTACCCGACCGGCCTGTAGCAGCCTGTATATGGAGCTGTCCCCAGCGTAATGGAAGCAGGTGCAGTATTAACAAAACAGGTATTTGTATAATTCGCCCCTGTACAGCTTTGACCCTCTGTAAGTTCTACCTGCTCCCCGCCCGGCGATACCAGATAAACGTATAACTCCTGCACAGCCGGATGATTAATATTAACCCACACACTATCCAATCCGAACGCACTATCCATAATTGACGGATTTAAACCGGAAACAGTCAGATTAAAATAGGAATTCGTTCCATTATTTAAAATACTTCCCGAAGTTCCATTAAAAGCCTGCCCATGTATACCTCTATTAAAAACAAAAAGAGAAATAAAAATTATGACAGTCTTTATTAATAGTATCTGATTTTTCATGACATTCTTTTAAATGGCTTATTAAACTATTCTGATTTACTGGTCAAATGTATCTCCGCAATAACCCTTAATACCCGGATTTTCGCTCATTACAGAATATTAATAGCCAAAAGGATAAAATAGATAGTTGCCAACACAACTTTGGCCTGATATATGCGTTTACGTATCAGTATCGTTGAAAGCGGAAAAAGAATAGCCAGTTCCCGTAAAGAAATAGCTTAGCAGAGAAACAAGCTTCATTTCAAAAAAATAACTGAAAATGAAAAAGATAAAACAGATCACCCGAATCAGCCTGCTTATGATTAGGCTGATGTTCGCGTTCAATGAACTGCGGTCACAAACCATCTCTACTCATTTTTTTGGAGAAAATGCCTGGATGCCTGATACCATCGGAAATTACACTGCATGCGCAGAGCCTCCCTGTCTCTTAAACGGGCAGTTGAATAAACAATGGGGTAACATCAAAAACAGCAATGCCTCCATCATTCGTTTTGGTGGAATTTCTGCAGATCAAAACATGCCCACCAATTATCAGTACATCCGGATTATTGATTCCATACGTGCAAATGGAATGGAGCCTGTTATTCAGGTCCCCTTTGACAACTTCCGATATACTGCTCAACAGGCTGCCGCTATTGTCAGTTATATCAATGTCAAGATGGCAGAAAAAATAAAATACTGGATCATTGCAAATGAACCGGATCAAAGTTATTCCTATACCAGTTCAGCGGAAATAGCTAAGTATTTCAGGCCATTTGCTTCTGCCATGAAAAAGATTGACCCTTCAATACTTATTATCGGCCCGGAAGTGGCCTGGTTTAATCAACCTATCCTGACGGGTATAACTACTCCAAATGGCCCGGATGATTTAACCGGTAAGGATTCCCTGGGTAATTATTACCTCGATATTGTTTCTTTTCATGCGTATGGGTTCAATGGAACGCAATCCAGGGCTTCTGTAATTTCACAATTAACCGGAGTAGGTTCATTGCAAAGCAACCTGGCTCTTTTGAATACCCAGATCGCATCCTGCAATAGTGCACATAACAGAACCGGAGCATATGCCATTAAGACGGCTATTACTGAAGCTAACATAGATTTTCAGAACAGTTCCTCCGACAATTTAAACGGATCGGGTGCTAATAGTTTTATAGGTGGGCAGTACATTGCTGAATTATTGGGTATTGGAATGAAAAACGGGGTTGACTTCGTCAATCTATGGAGCGTCATAGAAGGGAACAACACAGCCACCAGTATTGGTTTTATTGACCCCAGTACCAATAACAAAAAACCGGAATATTATCATTTCCAGTTACTGGCCCAGAATTTCAGTGGAAATTACGTGAATGGTACAACCAATATCGCTGACATTAAATCCTTTGGCTGCCAGAAAGGGCAGCAGGTTTGTGTTTTACTCCTGAATGAAGATCAAACTAATTCTTATAGTTACACACTTCGTTTGGATACAGCTGGTATTAGCGGCACTGATCCCTTAAAAATTAATCTGAAAGCGGGAATAGCTAAGCAATACTCGGACGAATTACCCAGTCAATCTACTGTCTTACTTACCTTTAATGCTGCTGGCGCCATAATAAAAAAATGTGTGTACGCACTTGCTGAAAATGCGAGTCTCAACCTCGCGCCAACCTGTACTGAATTTTCTCCTACCTCTGTAGCTGCAATTACTCAACCAGCCAGTAATTTCGGAGTAAACGTCTATCCCAATCCCTCACCTGGTGTTTTCACAGTCGAATTGAATACTGCGAATTTAGAAAACAGCGAAATTAAGCTTGACATTATCAACATAGTGGGACAGGTGGTTTATTCCCAGAATGTTTCTTTCATAAACGGGAAAGAGGTACTAAACATGCAGGATAAATTAGCAGATGGGGTTTATATGCTGAGGATTACGAATGGAAAGAATATTGTGACAAAAGAAATTGTGAAGAGGAATTGATTTTAATCGGGTGAAAGGCAATTGTAGAAGCATTTAAAATAGCAGGGTGAAAAACAGATCAGCTATCCTAAATGCCCTCTAAACGAAATTTACCGAACTAAGAACTTTGGCTTAATAAATTTAGCGTGTCAAAATAATCAAGACATGCGGAATGAAAAAGGCCTTTACATTTATTTTCATTTTTTTATTTGAATTTACAGTTTCCGCTCAGCTAGCTGATCGGACTAAGAATGCTCACTTTGTAGCCGCTTCTTTCAGTGGTGTTGCTTCAATTGATACCATTCATTTGACAGCAAATGGTGTTCAGATAGTGATTGCCAAATATGATCCATCAGGGGATTCTGTCTGGGAACAAAAATCTGAAATTGGAAATGAGAATACCGGTATCAGAGGTTGCGGAGATTCATTTGGCAACACATATATAGCGGGTTATTTCATAGATACTGTGACATTTGGCAGTAAGAGATTGACAAGCAAATGGCCTGCGATTTACCTTGCCAAATTTAATTCTTCAGGAATTTGCCTTTGGGCTAAAAATGCCGGAGAAAGCGATTCAACAATCATTTCCATTTATACATATCGATCTTACAGCAAGGATTTAGGGATTCGTACAGATTCTGAAGGAAATGTATATATAACAGGCAATTTTTACAGCCCTGCGCGTTTTGGCAGCACTATGCTTATACCAAATGGAAAAGCTGATACGTTTATCGCGAAGTGTGATTCGATGGGTATTTGGCAATGGGCTAATCATGTTGATGAGGCGGGAGACTTTAGCCCGGTAAAACAAATAAAAGGCAATACAGGTGCCGAGACTATCGGCCGAAGTATTTCTGCTGATACTCACGGCAATACGTATAACCTTAGTGCAAGTGGGGAGATTGATCTGTTTGTTACATGGCTAAATGCCGATTTAGTAAAAACCGAAATTTCAAGTACTCATCAACCAACCAACCTCTCCATTTTTATCAACCCTAATAAAGGGCTTTTTTTTACAGATCTCACCAAGACGGCAGGGAAGCATGCGGTTATACAGGCTTATACCATTGAAGGTAAATTAGTGCTCGAAAAGCCTGTTGATGAAAGTATAGCGGGTATTAAGCTGGATTTGTCGGCATTCAGTGAAAGTATCTATTTTCTTAAAGTATTATCGGATCAGGCTTCATTTACAAGCAGATAAAAAATTTGAACGATCGTTTTTCCCTCTTGAACGAAATGGCAAAGTGAAAATGCTATTCTATGTTTAGCATTGTATATGCGATCGGAAAGTAAATTACCTTATGGGTACGACCCAAAAATTCATGAAGAGTACAACAGCTCGTACTCACAGAGCAACTCTGGTATTACTCAAGGCATAAGGCGTCTTTTTAAGGATGAACTAAAATCCATCTATTGGAGTGAATCCGTTTTGTTTAAGATTGTCCCTAAAATGTATAAAGAGGCTACCTCAAACAAATTAAAGGATGCACTTACCTATCGCTATTCTGAAACGACTGAACAATTAAAACGGCTGGAGGAGGTTTTTGCAGCAATTGGGCTACTCCCTGAAACAAAAAAATGTGACATCATAACAGGATTAATTAATGAAGTCAAAAAGTTGATACATGACACAAAAAAAGGAATTGTACGTGATGCAGGAATAATTTCAATCGGACATAAAATAGAATTCTTTGAAATTTCCGGCTATAATATCCTTAACTCATTTGCCATATTACTAAAGGAAGAAAAAGCATCTTACTTTCTTAGAAAAACAATTGAGGAAAAAAAGGCTGCAGCACGAATCCTCTCTAAAATTGCCAAGTCATTGATTAATGCCGAATCGGCTAAGCTTGAAGCAAACTAAAAAAACAGAGCTGATTATCTTGCAGTCCAGCGGTGAAATTCTGAATTTGGGCAAACGAAAGACCAGGGTTTGTATTTTCTGCGTTTAATTTTATGACAATGTTCACACTGCCAGGTGCGCACTTTAGTGACAGGAGAAAAAGCACCCACGGGAACTTTCAGAAAAATGCCACTTTCAGACCGGGCGACCGTCCAAATTGAAATTACAATTAAGGTGGCTACTATTTTCATAATTGTGTATAACCCGCTTTCGCAGAGACGTCAAAATTATTTATTCGTTCGCCGTTATATTTTATTTTTCGTTATCAGGCAAAATAGTGTCGCTGATGGACTGAATTTAGACGGTCGTTTTAAATCCCAATTTCTGCTTACTACAGGCTACTCATCTTATTGCACATTACCCTGTAATGAACCTGCTTTGGCTATCAAAAAAGCCCTGACAGCGAAAACTGAAAAGAAAGAATTCCAGTCCGCATAAATTTGCGTACACGTATCGATTAACTGCCGGCTATGACTCATCTTTTTATGCTTCCATCGTGAAAAATAAGCTGCCAAATGTATTAATGCTGGGATGGGAATTCCCTCCTGTTATTAATGGAGGTCTGGGAGTTGCCTGTCATGATTTATCCAGAGCTATGTCCGATCACGCCAATATAACTATGATAGTCCCAAAATCAAGCCCTGGTTTTAAAGTAAAAAATATCAATTTGCTGGGGCTAAATATGATCAGTGGCGCAATGCCGTTCAAGACGCACGCTGTTTCTGGCGGCCTGAATCCGTATTATTCAGATTTCTCAGGAGCTATTTTGAACCAATCCAGGTCTAATTCACATAGCTCTGAAACAAATCAGAGCTCTTTTAACATTGACAATTTATACGGGGGTGACGTGATAAATAAAGTCTCCCACTATGCTGATATTACTTCCAACATTGCCAGGTCAATGGACTTTGACATAATCCATGCCCATGATTGGATGACGATGCTTGCCGGCTTAAAAATAAAACAGCAAACCGGAAAACCATTAGTCATGCATATTCATTCCCTGGAAGTAGATAGAAGTGGAGCTCAAAGTAAAGGCTGGGTATATGAATTGGAAAAAAAAGGTATGGAATATGCCGATCTGCTTATCCCGGTAAGCAATTTTACTGCCAACAATATTCAACAGCATTACGGCATCAGCAAAAGCAAAATTGCTGTTGTTCATAATGGATCTATCAAAGTAAATCCGTATAAAAGCAAAAGACAATTCAAGGAAAAAACGGTCTTATTTGTTGGCCGCCTGACCAGGCAAAAAGGTCCTGAAAAGTTTCTGGAGATTGCTTCCAAAGTGCTGGACCATAATCCAGACGTTCGGTTTGTAATGGCCGGAGTGGGTGATTATTTCAAATCCATACTCGAAAACAGTTCGTTAAGACATTTAGGCAATCGCTTTCACATGACTGGTTTCCTGAATATGGAAAAACTGCGCTATTTGTTCTCTGTCAGCGATGTGTACTGTATGCCATCGGTTTCGGAACCATTTGGCTTATCCGCAGTTGAGGCGGCTCAATTTGGCATCCCTTGTGTGATTTCACGGCAGTCGGGAGTGGCGGAAGTTTTAAGCGGGGCACTTAAATTTGACTTTTGGGATATAAACAAGGCTGCCGGCTATATTTTAAATTTATTGAATGATTCTGTGCTAAGAAAGAAAGTGGTTACAGACGCTTCCCACAATTTAGATAGTATTACCTGGAATCTGTCAGCCAAAAAAATCATGAATGCGTATGCAGCTAAACAATTCATCTAATAAATATTAAGAAAATGCCTTCCATCTGCTTCTATTTTCAGGTACATCAACCCTTCCGCATTAAAGAATATTCCTTTTTTGATATTGGAAATTCCCATGTTTACGAAGACGAAACTAAAAACAGGGAGATTTTAAATAAAGTGGCTGACAAATGCTATCTGAAGACTAACCAAAAAATGCTCGACCTGATTATCCGGCATAAGGGAAAATTCAAAATAAGTTATTCCATAAGCGGTACCGCATTGGAACAATTTGAAAAGTACCGGCCAGATGTTTTACATTCCTTTATTGAACTTTCTAATACCGGATGTGTTGAATTTCTATCTGAAACATATAACCATTCACTTAGTTTTATCTATTCCAAATCTGAATTCAGGAGGCAGGTTACAAAACATGCTGCCATGATTCAGAAACATTTTAACCAGGTTCCTGTTGTTTTCAGAAATACGGAATTGATTTACAATAATGAGTTAGCAGTATTCATGGAAGATATGGGATACAAAGGAGTTCTTTGTGAAGGGGTCGATCGCTTATTGGGTCAACGAAGCCCAAATTTCGTGTACCAGCCGGTTGGGACCAAAACACTAAAATTACTGTTAAAAAATCATCGCTTGTCGGATGATATTGCTTTTCGTTTTTCAGATAAAGGCTGGGCTGAATTTCCATTAACGGCTGAAAAATTTAAAAATTGGGTGCATGCTATTGCAGGCAATGGAGAAACCATCAACCTGTTTATGGACTATGAAACTTTTGGGGAACACCAGTGGGAATCTACAGGGATTTTCGACTTTCTTGATCGCTTACCGGACGAAATTTTGTCCCATACTGATTTTAATTTCAAAACCCCTTCTGAAGTTATTGACTCCTTAACTTCACATGGAATTTATGATGCACATTCCTTCACATCCTGGGCGGATACGGAAAGGGATCTTTCCGCCTGGCTAAGCAACCCTATGCAGCAGGAAGCAATAAAACGCATTTATTCCCTGGAACAGGACATTCTGGCTTGCGGTGATCTAAACTTACAAAAGGCCTGGGAACACCTTCAGACTTCCGACCATTATTATTATATGTGTACTAAATTCTGGAATGACGGAGATGTGCATAAATATTTCAGTCCATTTGAGTCACCCTATGATGCTTATATGTATTTCATGAATGCATTTAGTGATCTGGAGTCTACCCTGAAGGCGTTGAAGGAGTCAAGAATAAGCATGAACGTAAATCATTATCAACTGAATTAATGCTATTAATTGCAGACAGTGGTTCAACAAAGACAGACTGGGTTCTGATTGACAGAAATAAAAATCAAACACGTTACCGTACCTGTGGTTATAATCCATTCTTTATTGATTCAACTTCCATTTATAATTCCATTTCCAAGACCCTGGCTTTACAATTGAATCCAAATCTGGTAAAGACCATTTTCTTCTACGGGGCAGGATGCTCAACTCCTGATAAAACCAATATTGTTAAGAATGCACTTTTCAGATCCTTTACGCACGCACAAATTTCTGTAGACCACGATTTGCTAGGTGCAGCAAGGTCTTTACTTGGCAATAAGGGAGGTTTTGCAGCAATTATTGGTACAGGATCCAATACCTGTATTTACAATGGAACACAAATCGAAAAAAACACAGACTCGCTTGGATATTTGCTCGGGGACGAAGGTAGCGGAAGTTACATAGGAAAAATGCTCATTCGGGATTTTATGAGAAATCATCTCCCTGCAGAATTACAGCATAGTTTTATGCAAGCGTATCACCTGAACAATGAACAGATTTTTGCCCGTCTGTATATCAGTCCCTTTCCCAACCTTTTTTTATCAGGATTTTGTCTGTTTGCACACAAGTACAAGGAACATGAATATATTAAAAGAGTAGTAAAGGCATCCTTTACCGATTTTTTCACTAATCAGGTCTGCAGTTACGAGGGGTATGAAAAGTTTAACTTTAATTGTGTGGGATCGGTAGGCTCTGTTTTTAAAGAACAACTAAAGGAAGTAGCCAAATCATTCCACATGGAACCAGGCAAATTTCTGCCTGCACCGATAGACAGCCTGGTTAGCTACCACCTTAATTCGGATTCATAAACGCTACTCTTTCACGCTCAAATCCATTATATCCGCCAAGGGCAATTTTCCTGAGAGGTTTCGATCCAATAGTGCTGATATCCCGAGTTAAACTTGCTTTGTAGGAGGATGGTGTCATTCCGGTAATCATTTTAAACTGATTGGACAGATGAGCAAGACTGCTGTACCGCAACAAGTATGAAATTCCCTTAAAACTCAACTCATTTTGCTGTATTAATTCCTTTACCCGCTCAATTTTACAGTTTCTCAAATATTTTTGCAAACTGATTCCTTCCCGCTTAATGAAAATAGCAGTCAGATAGGTATAGTTATAATTTAATTTTTCACTCAGATAAGTGGAAAAACAGGTCTCTATTTCCTCCCCTAAATAGATGTATTCAAGAATAATCTGTTTCATCCTTTCAAACAAAATAGCGCCCTTGCTTTGTGCTAATTCGTTTTTGACCCTTTGGGAAACATAACACATATCTCTGGAAGTTACAAACTTCAAAATATCATCGTTTGACATGGTATGTATATTCAAAAAAGGCTTCTGAGCAATTGAATTTCCAGTTTCGGGTTGAGTCTGAGTCAGAGTTTTCATGCTTTTATATTTTAATTAGTATTCATTTATGCAACTCAAATGTATTTCTGATACAAGCTAATTTGAATTGTTTTCGCTTAAAAGGGAATATCTATCGTCAGGAACAATAAAAGGAAAGCCACCGGCAAGCTTATTTCCTTTTCAAAAACAAGGTTAACCAGATGGCTTCCAATAGGAGGCACGAATCATAATGCTCAAAGCGCTAATATTAAACATGCACCAGAACACATTGGCAGCAAAGCCGGCAACACCCGGGTGGTGGCCGATCGCCAGCAAAATACTATTATATGCAATTCCGGCCAGGCTAAGTGTAATGATCAACATATGTGGCCAAACATGTCTCAAATTGGCATTTCCCATAACACCCGGCTTATCTTTGGGAGTTACATTGAATTTCACCTTTTTGCCTCTTGCTACTGACAGGATGGCAAGCAACATGAACCAAAAGCTGGAAATATAATATTGATCTCCTCTTTTTGTATCAATCCCCCAGCATCCTAAAGTGATTGTAATTGTATTCATAATCTGGAAGGGAAGAAAATATTTAAAAAAATCAAAACTATATGCCTTGACAGGCAGACAAAGTGTAAAAAAAAAGATGATGGGACTTAGTAGAAATATCAAAATCCACAATGGAGCAAAATAGGACCAGATCGTATTGAAATAACATATTTTCTGGCCAATTGAAAGGCCCTTTATAAAAAGAGGGTTTTCCTTAAAAGCAATATCCAGCGACCCCTCCGCATATCGCTGATGTTGTTTGACCCAACTGTCTAAATCCTGGGTTGAGAGCATTTTACATTCAACATCCGGGTGTTGTATACTTTCCCATTTATTTTCCTGATCTGCATGTAACATGATGGAAGTATAGATATCTTCAGAGGCATGAAATTTAAAGGGAATTATTTCCTGTTTAAGTAATAATTCGTTCGTTTGTTTGCGAATTTCCTTGCTGCTTTTATGTTGAAGAATCATGTTGGTTTTCATTTGTCTTATTCCATCCGCAAATTCCTTTACTGCCAGATTCATAATGGCTTCTCTTCGATGTACAGATCCTGCACCGCAACAAAAAGCAGCATTGTAATAATTACGTTTTCGAAGAATTACATCATAAAAAAGCCTGGGATCATTCCCGAAAATATCTTCATTTACCTTCATCCTGAAAAAATAAAAATCAATAATGCGGGGTTCACTTGTGTCATAAAACCATTGTGGAGTCTGAACCCAGGCAACTTTTCTCTTTCTGAAATAGCCGGTTGTATGTATCAGAAATTCAGGGAATGCCCGCGTATCTGCATCAAAAATCACGAACAAATCTCCCTTGGTATATTTTAATCCATTTTTAAGATTTCCTGCCTTGTATCCCTCATTATGATCCCTGATCAGGTAGGCAACCTCTTCCTGATCCGCTACAGCTTTCATATTCTCTTTCATAGGATTCCTTCCATCCCTCCTGCCATCATCCAATACATAAACTTTAATTTCAACATCCGGAAAAGGATAAGCGATTTTCTTTGCATCTACAATGCTTTGGCGAACCAATTCAACATCTTCGTTATAAGTGGCAATGAAAATATCAATCACAATAGCTCTGTCTGCCCGCCCCTGCAGGTCTTCAATTTCTGAAAGAAAACGTACAGGAGGGGTTTTTTCAGCATCCTTATTGGACCAAAAATTAAAAACAAGTAACAGTGTACCTATGAAGCTCAATGACTCAGCCAGCACCAGTGGAATGGCAAACCACAGCGCATTCGGATTAAGCGAAAATCTCCAACGCCAATTCAAATACGCAAAGCCCAAAACGATTGTAACTACACCTGTAAACTGAAACAGCCAAGTTCTGTATTTATTAGCCGGAATTGCAGAATAGGGCAACCGGTGCTCGAACGCGTCATAATAAAATCGCTTTTTCAATATTATGTAATTAATAGCAAAAAAGGCTCGTTACCTCTGTCTGCAGGCTTATTCCTACACTATTTTCCATAGCTAAAAATAGATGAACCATTCCATGCGTCTCTCTTCTATTCGTTGATTGCGTATTTACAATCGATGAACGACAATCGGAAGACGTGTAGCAAGGACTTATATTACCAGGCAACAATGGATTTTACGTTCTAAGCGATTAAAAAGGCCGGAATAGCGAAAACAAATCACTGATGCCCTTTCGAAATTTAATTTTGAGACCGTAATTAATTAAACTTAAAATACATAACCATGAAAACCTTTTACTATTTTATTCTATCCAGCTCATTGCTACTGCTGAGCAATTGTCTTGTCAACCTTCAGGCGCAGACTTTTGATTGGGCCCAGAGAGGTGGTTTATATGCTTACGATTACGGATATGGAGTTAGTACCGATAATGCAGGAAATGTATATGCCGCGGGGAAATTTGAACAGGACGCGATTTTTGGCACTGGCGCTGGTAGTGTCACCTTACCCAATCAGGGCAATCACGACATCTTTGTAGCCCAGTATAGCGCATCGGGTACCTTAAACTGGATACATACTGGTGGAGGTCCATCCGGTGATTACGCGCATGCACTTGCCTGTGATAAGGTCAATAATCTATATATTGCTGGTGAAATACAGAACCTCCAAAATGGCCCAGCAGCAAGGGCTGGAACAACTCAAATTGTATTTCCTGGCTCCTCTATTACACTGAATGACATTGGAGATAATGACGCTTTTGTAGCCAACTATGATCTGAATGGAAATTTACTTTGGGCCAGAAACATGGGAGGATATTATAACGACAAGGCCCAGGCGGTGGCTTATGATACTGACGGAAATGTTTTAGTGGCAGGGTTTTATAATGATACTGCTTATTTTGCCAGCACAACTCCTTTTAATAATGCGACCCAATTCGGACCCAATACCACAACAATAACCGGCTCAACCACCGGTTTGAATGACATGTTTGTTGCTAAATATGACAAGAATGGTAATTTCTTATGGGTACAACAAGTTACGGGGCCTGGCAGGGATGAAGCAAAAAGCGTAGGCTGTGATGCTGCCGGTAATGTTTATGTCTGTGGTTTATATTCAGATAGTGCACAATTCGGAAACTTGCCCCTCTTTCCTCTTACCGGTTATTACAATACTTTTCTAGCCAAATACTCCCCATCCGGAGTTTTGCAATGGGTCAAATCCTCTTCCCAGGGTCCTTATGATAATGTTGCCTGGGCTTTAACTCTGGATAAGAATGGATTAATCTATGTTGCCGGGGAATTTAATGCATCCGTTTACTTTGGAAATGTTGAGCTGATCACAAAAGGCATGGCAGACGTTTTTGTAACCTGCTACGATGAAAACGGAAATGTTCAATGGGCGACATCCGCAGGAGGGCAACTCATCGACAGGGCAAGGGGTATAGGAACTGACGGCACCAATGTTTATATCACAGGGCAGTTTGGCAGTCTGACAACTATTTCAGGAAAAGACACAACTATTACTACTGCAGGCTTTGGCTCAACAAATTTAATGGCGGCTGACAGCTCTGATATCTTTGTAGCAGAATTAAACAGCAGCGGTAAATTCCTTTACGCAAAATCTGTCGGCGGGATTCCGGATTCACTTGAGTTACTGGGTTATGAGTCAGGCAATGCCATTTCTGCGGATGCAGCTGGAAATGCATACGCTACTGGCAGCACTCTGCAAGGTGGTATATTTGGAAGTACGGCTCTTGCTCAGTACAGCAGAACAGACTTTTTTCTCACAAAGGTTTCCCCTGGCGCGACAGGTCTAACTGTATTGGCAAAAAATAATCAAGACGAAATTACCATATACCCCAATCCCAGCAGCGGACAGTTTACAATTGATTTAGCTCAATTACCGGATCAGAGAATAGAAATGAACATTTATAACGGCATTGGGCAATTAATTGATACCAGGAGTGACAAATCTCCTTCCAAAATAAACCTCAATCTGTCGGCACAAAACAGTGGAATATATTTTATTAAAATCATAACAGAGGACCAAACCTTATTTAGTCAGAAGGTTGTTCTTCAGAACTGATCAGATCTCTGCTTAGTAACTAAAAGACTGGAGTTTATAGCTCCAGTCTTTTTTTTGTACACTCAGGCAGGAGAAATCAATTCACGTTAAGTATTTTCAACTCAACCATCACCGGATTCAAATGAGATAAGACATCTCCCTTTGCATACATTCTGTCTTTACAGATTCCTTTATCGGCGAGATAATTTATAAGGGCCTCCGCCCTGTCCTGGGCAAGTTTTTTATTCAACTTGCTATTTTCTGTTGAATATATATAATCCGAAACCTGTATAGTCATATTCGGGTACTTGTTTAACAAATGTAAAAGATTTAATAACTCAACTTTTGAAGTCATGGAAAGCTCAGCCTTGCTGGAGTCAAACATAATATTATTAAGGCCCGCCTTTGATCCCGCATGTATTGGAACCAATTCAACCGCCTTAATCTCTTCATAATAATTGGTCTCCTTCAGTTTACAGGTATTCTCCGAGCAAAATAAATAGCCTTCTGTATCATAGGTTATCAAATTGTTTCTCCCCGGCGGAAGAATAAACAAATAATCTTCTTTCCCGGCATTCATCTGATACACACTCAACGTTTCACCGGATTCATTATCAGTAATCACAATTTCCAGACGCTTTCCTCCTTTTCCAGTGAGCCTGGGAATTGTACCCTTTATAACATTAACAGGAAAATCCTTTTGGCTGACAAAGGTTACTTTGTAGTTACTTTTTTGATTCCTTACCGTATCATTAAGCATTGGTTTTATAGGGTACCCAATATTAACGGGTTCTGTCCAGGTTCTGTCGTTTATTAAGGTGCTTGAAAAAACATCAAAAGAACAACCTGCATTGATTCTGTTGGAACTGTAAAACAAAGTCACTCCATCAGGGTATATAACCGGAGCCTCTTCATCGTAAGGAGAATTAACCTCAGGACCCAGGTTGATTGCTTTGCCCCATTCGCCATTCGTTAACTTTTTACATTTATAAATATCTTTACCGCCAAAACCACCCTCACGATCACTTGAAAAATACAAAGTATACCCATCAGTAGACAGGAATTCGTCTTGCTCCCAGCCTTGCAAATTTAATGGTTCATTCAGTTTTTCCGGTAAAGTCCACTCATTACCTTTTAAGCCCGAAACAAATAAATTACCTTCACCCCCATCATCTTTATATATCAGAATCATCTGCCCATCGCCGGAAGTAGCCACCGTGGCTTCATTTCTAACCGAGTCAGACAGGTTGCAGGGAGTGTGGTTTTTTGTTTCTCTTTTGGCAGTATCGTTGCCAGAAGAAAAATACTGTTCGTCCTTTACCGGATTTTTAGCCTTATAATCCATTAAAAGGTTTAATTTATTTCCAAACCTGCAAAGGGCTATATCCCGATTAACCTCTTCAATAACAGTTGAGTCCTTATTATTACTTTTGCGAAAGAGTTTCAAAAAATCAGCATACGCCAAAATCGCCTTATCAAATTTATAGGCTGCCTGACATGCCTCTCCATAACATTTATAGACATTGATTGGCACCGGGGGTACACTAAGCGCCTTCTCAAAATAATTTATCGCCCTTTCCTTTTTTGACCTGGAATTTAAATAACAAAGCCCAATTTTATAATTCAGGATAGTATTAAATGAATCTGCCTTCAGAAGGTTGACGTATACCGGAAGAGAATCTTTATAATTGCAAATTGGTTGCCCAAAAATAGCCGGAAAACCTGGCAGGATTGCCAAAATAAATGCAATTCTAAACATAGGATCTGTTTTAAGTCAAAACAGGAATGGCCTTATCATATTTCCTCATTTTAATTTCCAATTCCTCAATGTCTATTGGTTTATTTATAAAATCATTTGCTCCCAGCTTATACAATGCTTCAAGTAAATGCTTGTTATTCAGGGTTGACATCATGATGATAGGAATCGTGGTAAAATGGATAGAACGAAGCACAGTTATTAAAGATAAACCAGAAATCCCGGGCATCATGATATCACTTATCAGGAGATCAAATTTTATTCCTTCCGGATTTTCAGTCACCATACTTATAGCTCTTTCGCTGTTCTCAACTGAAACAACTTTATGACCTAAGTGTTCCAAATTAAACCTGAGTGCTTTGAGCGTAAATAAGTCGTCATCTATTATCAGAATATTCATAATCAATTTATCTTTTTATTTATCGTTTTCTATCCTTTATTAGCAATATTATCATTCTTCTGCATTTTTATCAGTTCAGCCAGTTTCATTCCTAGTTCATTCACTTCCCGGTTAAACTTAACTACCAACATCCCCCAATCGCTGTCCTCTTCCTTAATCATTGCCAGTCTTTCCCTTAAGTCATCGTATTTTTTTTCTATTGCTGCAATCTTTGGCTCGAATTCATTTTGAACCTCCTCCTCTTTCTTTGAAAGTTCTGCTTTAAAAGCTGCTATTTTCTTATCGGCTTCCCTGATTTTCCGCTCATTCGTGATTTTAAATTTCAGAAATTCACTGGAATCTGCTTTTGACTGCAACAGCTCCAGGCCTGTTTCTATTCTGCCTACTTTAGCCGGAAGAGCATAAATGCTGACCAAGGTTACTACGGCCAGGACAGCAATCGTAATTAATGTGTTCATTTTCATTTTTATAGCTTTTTTACAGTTATTTTCTGACCATTAATTTAAAAAACTGGTCAAGCTGTGGAATAATAATTATTCTTGTTCTTCGGTTTAAGGCCCTCCCCTCTGGTGTATCATTAGAGGCTAAAGGAACAAACTTACTATGACCCGCAGCAGTCATTCTAACAGGGCTAATATTATATTGATTCTCCAGAACTCTGACTACGGAAGTGGCTCGTCTGACGCTTAAATCCCAGTTATCATTTATACAGGACGTGTGAATTGGGATACTGTCTGTATGACCTTCAACAATTAATTCTATATCGGGATGGGCATCGAGCACACTTGCAACCTTACCCAATACAAGTTTGGCATTGTCTGTGACTATATATTCTCCGCTATTGAACAATAATTTATCTGATATGTCAATATAAACTACTCCTTTTTCCACTTTGACTGTAATGTCCTTGTCGTTTACATCAGCCAAACTGCTTTTTAGATTCATAACCAGGTTCATGTTTAAAGAATCCTTTCTTGCCATGGCAGACTGAAGGTTGTTGATGTAAGAATCCTTTTTGCTCAGATTTTCCAAAGATTGCTTCACACTTTCAGCCTGTTTAGATGACAAAACAGACATATCCTCCAAAACACCCAATGCCTGCGTACTGTTCTTTTTCAAATAGTCAATTTGTGACAGTAATGAAGCCTTTTGATCGATTAAATCAGCATTTGAGGACTGAGCACTCTTTAACTGATCAGCACAGATCTTTTCATTAGCAAGCTCTGTATTGTATTTTTTATCCAACAGGGAATATTTCTTTGTGCTTACACAGGAACAGATGAATAAAGAGAGTACAGTGCCTGTAAGGAAAATTTTTGCTTTCATGTTTTTATGATTTTATTTATTTTTGCTATCACCAGTATACTTCCTGAGGTAATTCTGTATTCATTATTGTTTCTACCAAAATTAAAAGGCTTTCTTTCCCTTGTGTCTTTTCCTTTAGATTTTTCTCTAATAACGTTGTTACTTCTGATTCATCCAGTGTTTTAGATAAGGAGCAAAGCGTCCTGTAAGACTCAATTTCGTAATCAACCATTTTCTGCCCAATCAAAACAATTGCCGAATCCAAAAGAGCTCCCGGCTCAGCATTTTTAAGTATTTCCTCAGCTTCCGTTATTAAATTTGCCACACGTTCACATCTTTTCGTAACAGGCGTTTCCTCAATAAGGGTAAATATTGCTTTAATTCTTCCATCCTGTTTTCTGGAAATTTCAAGATACTCCTTCAGATTATCTGCTAACTCTTCTGAGTTGGTATTATTAATCAATCTGGGAATAATCTTTGCGAAGGCCTTTTCTGAGTAGTACACATCATTTAGCAAATCTATAAACAACTCTCCTATCCAGTTGTTTTCTTCAGTTTGCATAGCCGGGAAAGTTGAATTTTTCATTTCGATTTCTTATGTACTGAATTATAAGAACGAAGATACTTTGAGAAACAAAACCTGCTTTTAAATTTCGTTTAGTGCCTGTTTTGGATAGCCAGATTTGGAATATGCTGTTCCTCTGATCGCTCATCTGGTATTGGCGAATACATCTCTTTCATTGCCAGCCGGGCCAACAGATAGCATATGGTGGATTCTGCACCCTGATTAAGGTTTACGTTCTTTTCTTCCAGTCCATCATAGCTGCCACCTGTAGCCGAATTGTAGATTACCTGATTCAAATGATTGTTTCCTAAAAACCAACTAAATGCCTTATTGGCCAGTTCCTTGTATTTTTCCTGCCTGAAAACTTCATAAAATGCCTGCAGGGTAAGAATCGTATAGGCAATGTCTATGGGCTGTTCACCGTATTTATTCATTTCAGTTCCACGTTGGTGCCATCCGACATTAGAAATTACATGGATACCATCTGCAGTAAATATTTTAGAAATTAAAAAGTCAAAAGAATCTTTGGCTATTATCTTATACATTTCATCTCCCGAAGAAAGATAGGCGTACAACATTGCCTCCGGAATGGTGCTATTTGCATAGGTCAGGTATTGTTCAAACCATTCCCATCCCTGATCAAAGTTATCATAATAATTTTCCTGCAACTTTTTTGAAAGAACATGAATAATAAATTTCACCTTCAGGTTATCCCGTACCTTGTTATTGAGATACAATCCTTTTATAGCGAATGAAATAGCACGTGGAGAGGTTAACTTATAGACATTATCCAAAGCCTTTTCAAAAATATTTTCTGCCCTGAGAAAGAAATATGGATGTAATTCCAAGTTTCCGGAAAGAAAGGCTCCCAATGCCCAAATTGTTCTCCCATTCGCATCCTCCAGATTTACTTTTGAATTTTTGGAGTCGAATTTCCCATTCTGATCCACATAATTAAAAAATTTCCCATCCGGTTGCTGGCAGAATTTTATAAAATTCAAATACACATCCATTAGTCGGATCTGTGCTTTATCCTTCGTCATTTTATAATAGCCAGACAAAGCAATTAAAGCTCTTGCATTATCGTCCAGCGTATAACCAGAGGCTATATCAGGCATATTCAAATCACAAAACTGGATAATTCCTGACCGGTTGGTTAAAGCGTATATGTGTTGTAATGAAATCTCCGGAATAGTATAAACCAATTCCAAAACGGGTTTAGTAAATTTATTGAATAGTTTCACATGAGCTATTGCCACATTTTCCCAGGAAGATGCTTTAATCAGGTGAAGCGCATTTCTTCCCATTTCCCTTCTTAATTTAGCGTCGGCTAACAACCGTATACCCGCTTCTGCCAGCTGATGGGAATTCCCAAAATCAACAAGTACTCCCGTTCCGCCACTTACCATTTCTTTAGCATGAGGTATGGGTGTTGCAATAATCGGACAGCCGCAGGACATGGCGTACGCAAATGTTCCACTCACAGCCTGATTAGGATCCGTTGAAGTAAACAGGTAAATATCTGTAAGCGTAAGGTAGTTTAACAGTTCGCTTAATGTAAGGTACTTGTTTATGAATAGGACATGTTCCTTCAATCCCAATTGCACCACTTTCTCCTCCAGAAGCTTTCTGTAATTTTCTCCTTCATTCCGGATTACTTCGGGATGGGTTTTACCTAAAATCACATACAAAACAGTTGGAAACCTTTTTTTGATTGCAGGTAATGCATCGAGTGCTGTTTCAATACCCTTATTACTGCTCAAAAGACCGAAGGTCGAAAGTACCAATCGGTTATCCAGCTTATATTGAGTCTTTAATTCGCTTTTGTCCTTCCATTTAGGCTGATGGGTTCCGTGTGGAATAACAACAACTTTCTCCAGAACAATACCGTATGCTTCTTTCAGGATTTTAGCTGATGTCTGCGTTGAAACGATCACACTTTCAGATAAGACAACGAGTGTTTTTACAATTGACAAACGCTTCATACATGGATCAGGCAGAACAGTATGAAAGCTGGTAATAATGGGTTTATTTAAATAACTCAAAAAGTAAAGCAAATCTTCCCCAAAATTTCCGCTGAACAAACCAAATTCGTGCTGGAGGCAAATACAGGCTATGGAGTCGTCGGCATTCATCAGCTCAGCCAATGCGAAGTAATCCTCAAATTTGTTTGTATTCAGAATATGTTTCACTTCAAAGGGATATGCCCTTTTCTCCATTCCATTATCCAGGGCGCAAACAGAGACAGAGAAAGAACTCCCGAATTTATTTTCAATTGCCTGAATCAGGTCCTGACTGTATGTGGCTATGCCGCACTCACGGGGAGGGTAACTGCTGATAAAAATAATTTCCTTTTTAGTTTCCATTAATTCGCTTTTGTTCAAATTTCCATTAATAAGACAACTGAAGTGTTATGTTATCCTGTAAAACTGCTTACATAATTTACAGGTAAAAAAGTAATCTGGATTTATCGCAATAAAGGAAGCATCTCTCTGGTGCCTGACTTGAAATAATCCTTTTTCAATACATAATGCACAAAACCATTCTTAGCTTCTGCAGTAGAATTGATCTTAAACGTTCCTTTTTCATTAAACCAGGTCAATAGCCTTATTTTTGACATATCAGAACTGAGTGCATCACTCATTTGCCCGATCCAGCCTGCTTTATCCTGGTTTGTCCCGTTTTCAGTTCGATTACGCTCTCTGGATGCAACCTCGCATACAAATAATGGTTTGCCGGGAAGCTGTTGTGTTAATATGAAATAATTTTCAATGCCCTCCTTTCTAAATGATCGCCATAGGGGCAAACCTTTTCCGGCACCATTATAAATATCAAGGCCAACGAAATCCACATACTCATCTCCAGGGTATGCATCCATAATTGAATTCCATTTCTCCTGGGGCAGTGACATGGAGTTGGGACACCAGATAAATTTCACATTGTTCACCCCTTCCTTTCTGAAAATATCACAGATGTGCCGGAAGGCATTGATAACCAACTGAGGATTTTTATCATTGTTTAATGTGCACCAGGGATACCAGTCGCCGTTAAACTCATGCAGTATTCTTAATAGTACCATGCCTTTGACCTGTTTAATCTGTCTGGCCCAATCTTTGAAAAAAGGATCGAAATATCCCTCGAGTATACTGTACAAATTAGGTTGCTTTAAGGGCTTTTTAGTGTTTACAAAATGATCCTCCAACGTAATCATAGGTATATAGCCTTTCAGGATGATTGCATTAATCCTTTCAACAGAAGGATATAAATTCTGGTTATCCCCTCCATCTACGGCAAAAGGCTGAAAAAAATGGATAACCCCCAGTTTCTTGTCCGAACCCGGGCTGAAATTGTTCTCAAAATCATCTTTAGACCAGGCCCCAAGGCCGCAAAAATCACCTTCTGAGGCTGAGGGCGCATCAAACAAATGCTCTCCTGAAAGCAGTTTCCCTTTCGAAAAGCAAATAAAATCAAACGCCCATGTTGCTTTATTTTTCAAATGTAAAGAGTCCAGGAAACTGAATACCAGGCAAAACAGCTTGCCTTGCTTATAGCTGATATTAAAAACCCCATCTCCTCCGGCATTTCCATCCTTGAATTTATTTAACGGAATAGAAACCAATGCCCAGGTATCTGAATTATCCAGCTTCTGAATGTAATACCAGGAGTCATCCTTTTCCTTTTCATAAATATTATCTCCATTGTCATCTTCCTGTATTTCAATCTTCATCAAATTAATCCCATTCGTAACAGGCTGATATACATAGAAATTAAGATAGTCCTGTTCCGGGTCTAAATCCATATTTAATCCGATTCCCTTGCCCCAGCCACCGTAGTCAATCCCACCTTCTTTAAATAATTGAATATAGCGCTGACCCGAATAGGTCTTCTTTACAACTTTATGTTCCTCAATGCCGGCCGTACAATTCCCAAAAGCAAACACTCCATTTGCCTTTAAATCAGACGCTCCATCTGAGAACCCTTCAAAATCTTCGACAACAAACTTCAACTGGGCAATTGCCACCACATGCATTGCAAACAGGCCTATTGCAAGTAATGCAATTCTCATTTAAAAATAGCTGTATTCCGCTTTACCATATGTAATTCGCTATAATCCTAAAATTCCCGTCTATAAATCCATACATCGGATATGGCATTTTATTCCAGGGAAAACGATTTATTGCCCAATTTCCATACGTTAAGGACAAACGAAAAGCCCTCCAGTTAAAATATCCAAAACCATAGGTATAATCAGGGTCCCAGGCTTGCTGTTTGTATTGTTCCGGATAATAGTATACAGCAGACTCCAGATAAATGTTTTTGTAAACGGTATATCTTACACTCAACCCTACAGTACTCTTTCCATTTAAAAGGCCTCCTTCTATATCATTGTATTGATTGAGGTAATCAAACGCATAGCGGGCAAAGAAGACAAATTTAACACTGGTCGTATTATCCAATTTTATTTTCTTTGTCAAACTATCTGAAAGCGACTTGTTAAATGAAACAAAATAATAACCCTGCTTAAACTTTTCAGTAAATGTTACATTGTTGTCTGAATACTTATTGTTTACGTAATTTTCATAACCATAATTAAATTTATTATTTCTCCAGTTATACCTTCCGATGGAATAGGAATAATCGGCTATCCAGGGAGCAGCTGCTAACGGGTTAAAGTCCTTATAGAACATTGTATTAAAACTAAATTCTTCAACGAATCGTATCCGTGTAAAAAAGGCCAGAGCTTTCCTATACTCTATTTGTGGTTTGTCTCCTTCACCAAGCAATACCCTGCCTGTATTATAAGATATGTTTCCACTGATCCGGTTTTTCCCGAGCAAAAGTTCATCCTTATGCAAAACATCTCTCATGTCTTTCATTTTCAAAAAATTTGTTACCCGCATTGTTCTGTCGTAGTAAATTTTAAGGGGAGGCTCGTCAATTATAATCTGCCCAAACCCCTTACCCGCTATAGCTAAAATGGATAAAACAATAACCAGATTGGCTTTTGAAAAAAAAAGATCTGCCACGTTTATTTGCAATATTTAGGAAGGTCCGAATAGGCAATTTCACTGCCATACCTCACAGCCATATTCAAATCTGCACAACCTCCTCTTTTATCGGCTATTTCATATCTTGCTAATCCTCTTTGATAATAGGCAATTTCGTAATTCGGCTTGTAATTTATAGCCATGGTATAATCATCAATCTCTCCCTGGCGGTTGTTTAGCTTTCCTTTAGCCATGCCCCTGTTAAAAAAGGCAATGGAATAATCTGGCTTTAACTTAATAGCAGCAGAAAAATCTTCTATTGCTGATTTATACTCTTTTAATTCAATTTTTAAGAGACCCCGATTCAGATAAGCCACATAATTATCCGGTTTAGTTTTCATGGCTAAATTATAATCCTCAAAAGCTCCCCTAAAATCCTTTAAACGGCATTTAACATTGGCCCTCCTGTTATACGTTTCAGGATCAGGGTTAATTTCAATGCAGCTATTATAATCATTCAAAGCTTCCAGGTATTCCTTTTGATTGTAATGAAGTATGGCTCTGTTGAAATAGGCGTTGGAATTGGTTTTGTCAAGGCCAATTGCCTGGGTAAAATCCAAAATAGCCAAAGGATCATCTCCCATCATGGACTCTGTAATCCCCCTGCTGTTATAGGCATTAGCATCATTTGGCCTTAATGCAATCACCTTATTAATATCATTCAATTCACCCTGGTAGTCACCTATCTTTCCCTTTACAATACTCCTGTTATAATATGCATCAATATACTCCGGGTATAGTTCTATTGCTTTACTGAAGTCTGTCATC
Organism: Bacteroidota bacterium; assembly: GCA_013286805.1. GTDB lineage: Bacteria > Bacteroidota > Bacteroidia > JABDFU01 > JABDFU01 > JABDFU01. The sequence continues at coordinate 36,683 of JABDEY010000009.1, forward strand.
GCATCTCTGAGATTGTTCAGTAATGCGAGCGTAAGACCTTTGTTATAATACGCTTCATATTGCTCCTCCCAGGTTGGAGTTAGCCGGTGCAAATGGTTGTAATCCTTCAAAGCGCCTTTATAGTCAAGCAGTTCTTTTTTTGCATTGGCCCTGTTTAACCAGGCTGCCACCAAATTCGAATCGAATTCAAGGGCTTTGGTAAAACAGGCAATTGCACTTCCATACTCCTTCACGTTGTTTTTAGAAATACCCATCGCACAATAGATTTGCGCGGAATCGGCATTGGAAAGAAGTGGTTTTCTTAAATCCAGCGCAAAATTGGGAAGTGAGTTGGATACCAAAAATAAAAGAATATATAATCTGACCTTATTCATAGGTCCCCCTCCCCATAACTGATACTGCCTGGGTTTCCTTGTTTGGACCAGTAATCAAAGTTTGCTCCTTTGAAGGCTCTTCTTCAATTGTTAAAGTATAATTCCTGCCATCCTGTTCTGCAGTGTCCTGCCAGTAAAAAGTATAATCGATTTTATGCCCAAAACTGAGCGTATCCGTCAGCAAATCAGCAAAATGAATACCCAATCCTGAATCCAGCGAATCAACATCCATGCAGCTTTCCCAGTTGTCAGATGACCAGCGTACGGTCATTGAACTCAGGCTTTGAATACGCAGTATCTTTCCGTGCGGAACATGTTTATACTGGTTGTTAATACTCCAAATAAAAATCCTTGAAAAAACTTTTTCAGTCAGGTACCGCTCTTTGGTTTGCGGAGGCATGTCAAATACCTGTTTTGACTTTATGGAGCGGCATAATTTGATGTACTCTGAATGAGCCCAAACAAGGGGCATGGCAGACCCAGAAGCTTTACCGAAAAAAAGCCCTAAAGGTGGAATTTCTTCTGAGTCCCATACCTGTTCAGGAAACAGGCCTGTCTCATTTGCGAAATTCTCAAATGCCTTCAATAATTTCTCTGCGTAGCCATAATTCCCCGCAGCTACTTCATAATGGGCCCTTTCACCTGTAAGTAAAGGCCATGGCCGGCCAATACCTGAATATTTAAAAGCGCTTCCATCTTTTTGTTCTCCATAGCCATCTCTGCTATACCGATACCAAACAGGACCTGAAGAGCTTTCCATCTTCAAGTTGGCATCAATTACTTTAATCGTATTAATTATACGTGGATCATCTGCAGCTCTCAAACCAAAACGAACCAGTGCCAGCGCATCCGGGCTCACCATTTCATTTGCGGGGCAGCAATTTTCTCCAGGGGCTCTGTTTGAAATTGTAAGAATGTCATTCCCGGAGTAATTTCGTTCAATGCACTCTTTTGCATTAATACGCAGATAATATCCTTCTACCCCTACCTTTTTAGCCAGATCGGATCCGCTAACATATGTCCATCTTTCAATGTTGAAGTTCCAGGCATCGGCAGTTTCCCTTAAGAATTCAGCCACCTGAGGCTCATTGTTTACTTCGGCAAATTCTGCAGCAATAAGCAGAGCGGAGATTTCAACAGCAAGTGTAAAAGTTGAATAGCCTGCATTTTCCTCCCAACGATCCTGTTCGGTGCTTGGGCCATTTACTACCAGATAGCTGATGGCCTTACGAATCATCGGCCAAAAGTGTATCAGCTCTGCTTCTGTTAACTTTGTTTCCCTGTTAACCAAATCCACCAACAAAACAGGCAGAGCCGTTTGATCCATCTGAATACCCTTCCAATAAGGCTCTCCATCCAGCCACATATTCTGCGGCCAGTGACCGTCTTCTTCCTGAGTAACCATCAGGTAATTTAAAACCCTCCTTGCATCCTTATAGGCGTTGGCAGCAAGCAATCCGCCCGCAGTTTGTACCAGGTCACGTGGCCAAACCAGATGATACCCTCCTAAATCATCATTCCCCTTATTATACCCCCAGGGAATTGACAAGCTTGCAATTAATCCACCAGGATGTCTTTTAGATTCATGCACCCGAAGCATAGCCGCACTGATATTAAAATACTTTGGATAGAAATTGGTTAGCTTGTTAGCAGGTTTATACAAGTCATTTTCCCATTCTTCCCACTCCTGGATAAATTGATCTTTTGAAGTCTTAAAGCCTTCAAACAAACTCGCTCTGGCGCGTTGTCCGGCTTCTTCCGGATTCCTGCCAAAGCCTAATACAACAACAAAACTGTGCCCATTAACTTGCTCCAGATCAATCTCACCTATCAATGCAACATTGCCGTTTTCTGCCCGCTCAAACTCCCAGGCCATTTGTTTATGAAGCTTTAAATCCTGCCATCCGTCAGAGACGCCTACAAAACCGGCGGAACTTTTTTTCCAGGGAATTGAACAGGCCAATGCAAGGGAAACGCCACCCCGTTGGGCAAACAGCATTGGAAAACCTTTATAATTTCCAACCCATGCTGTATTTCCTGCGCCTGTATTCTCAAGGTGAGGAGCCAGTATCATAAATAATTTAAAATCCTTTTCTTTCTTCTTTGCAGGAAAAAATTTAATCTTTTGCATCAGCGTATCCCGATTGGGATCCGTAATAATTTCCTTCTCAATGCGGTAATTATGACTGATACAGGAATTTGTAACATGATAACCGGGCACACCTTTTGCAAGCTGTTTCACATGATGCATTGTGTTCGACTGCTCTTCAGAAAAGAATCCCTTACCGTCTGTCACAATCAAACCTAAATCTCTGGTGCAGGCCTGATCAACCTGCGGATAGTAAATTTCATTTAAAATGCCATTTCCAATGGAATACCAAACCTTGCTTACTGAATTCAGGGAAGAACCAACACCACTCTTCGCACTTGAAGTCCACCTGGCCTCAATTCCAGGCCAGCCAAAAGCAAATTTCTCCCTTTTATCAGCCATTATTTAGCCAGCGAAGCTGCTGTGGTTTTATCGGAAACCAATGGTGGTCCGGTAATTTCATCAAAATAATAAGTATCTGAATTCGCAGAATTTGGATTAAATAATAATGTAATCTGATCTATTTGCCCCAACCCGATTGATTGGCCTTCGATTGTATCCGCAATGTTTGTTCTCTTAATACGGCTCTTGATAGTCCGTTCCTTGTTATTTTTATTTTTTATTTCAAAAAAGACAAGCCCGGAATCTACATATTGCCTGTACCGTACTTTGTACCGGTTCGTCCGCCCATTGTGGTGATCCATATATAATTGAAAGTCCGGAGTGTCAAAATACAGCGTTTTATATTTGTTTTCATTGACGCCGTTAACATTTAGTAATTTATAGTATTGACTTAGATTTTCAAGTACACCAGGCAATTGGCTGATGTTAAAAATGTATTTGGTATCGGTTCTGTCCATTAATTCCACCCCCTCCATTTCGGCGAGTGTAATGGGAGTAAATGTTTTTAAAACCGCTGCTAATTCCGTGTGCATCTTTATTCAGTTCTCATATTATGTTCTCAAAGCAAATTTAAATCAGACGAATGGACACAATTATTAAATTCGACAGAGCCCGATTTTGAATAGCCTAAGAAGGATATATCCTGAATCTTGTCAGTTTTATGAAATCCGAAAAGGCGACCCGCCTGTTACTTTATGACCAGCATTTGTAAACGTCATTGGTTCTGTTATGACAGGATAATACGAACCAAATAAACCTGTGGTGGTTGGAATACCTGTTAATCCGGAAATAGATTTTTGAATTTAAGCTATCCAAAAACCCTGACTGTCGAATATTTTTCTTAGCTGTTCTGTTCCAAATTAGTTTTGTTCGTATTAATAACCATTTTAATAAACCTCTAATCATGAAAACTAAAAGAGAATTTAACATGTATGCCATTTTATCAATGGCCTGTTTGATGCAGGCTGGTTTGATGAATGGTCAGAGTATGATTTATGACAATTT
>JABDEY010000010.1 GCA_013286805.1 Bacteroidota bacterium
GCATTTAAGCCTACAGTACAAGCCGCCTTAAAGAAAGTAGACATCACAAAATACTGGAACCCCCTTGTAACATCCTACAACAAGGTCCCATTTGTAAAAAAGCAAAATCCCGACCTGGACACCTACGTAACACAAAAAGCAATCTGGGGACTCTTTTATCTGATTGCTATCGAAGAAAAGAAAATCCGTAAAGATCCCGCCGCTCAGGTCACAGATATCTTAAAGAAAGTATTCGGAGGACTTCTAAACGGTAATCAGTAGATCAGGGTAATCAGTGAACGAAGTAATCAGTTATCGGTAAAAAACCGGTCACAGATCACTAAACAAACCTTCCCTTTAACACATCGTCAGGAACCATACACGAGCTCCTCTTCCCGAACCACCTGTATCTATACTTCGCAACCACATCATAAACAAAATCCCGCATAAAAGCAGGAACCACAATAAAGACATACCACAAACTATACATTCCGCCTAATGCAGATAAAATCTTTAAAACAGCCGAAGACTTAAAATATACCCTCCCCTGCTCCACATAAATCACGCTACCCGAAAAAGCAGCAGGAACATTCACCCCACGCAGCATTCTCTTCCCCATGTCCGATTGCAAAGCCGTAAACCGGAATAAATCCCTCTTGTCCCTTCGGATTACAAAATTCACAGAAACATTACACAAGTTACACACCCCATCAAAAATTATTAAGTGGCCATACATACTCATTTTCTATGCTGCAGGTAAAAAAAATGTTTCCAGGACACCACGTAATCAGGGTAAAAGCGGTTCCAGGAGCGGCTATACAAAGCCAGACCCACAGACAAATCAATCCGCGTATTCGAATTATAAATACCCTGAATACCAGGCCATGCCTCCAGATAATTACCCGCTTTCAGCGAAGGGCTGGTAGCGCCGGCAACAAGTCCATTCACCGAAGTCAGGGCAGCACCATAAGAACTACCCTTCAGTTCCAGGTAAATATTATAATTATCCTCATAATAATTTGTATAGCGCACAGGGCTCAGCAGGTAACCCAGAGACAGGTTATAGTCAACAGCTTTACCATACACAATTGTATTGGTAAAGGGGTAATTACCATAAAAATAAGGAGCGTAAGGATAAGTCACCGTTTCAGTATAGGAATTCGCCACAACAAAACCACCAGTAAAAGAAGCAGCAAACCTTCCCTGAAGCCGGGTAAGAATCAACCCAGCTCCATACCCCCCATTATCTCCGGTTAGATCAGGCTCAGCCTCATCATGAGCCCTTTTAGCGGTAGAATATTCTGCATATAAAGCAGCACGAAAATGCCGGTCATCCTTATCAACGCTGAACAGCCGGAACTTAGAATACAGGTAAACACCACCAAATAAAACAGGATAAGGAACACCATAAACAGAAGAAGCAACAGGAGGCCCCAAGCCCCCATTGGCAGTATGCGTATGGGTCAGAAAGTTAGCCGGCAAAAACAAACTATGGTGATTGTTAACTACCGGCTCCGCATAAACCTCCAGTTTAGAAGTGATCCCATAATAGAGCCTCATAGCCGCCTGGTATCTTAAAATTGAAATCTCCTTATGCATTTCCATAATCGGACTTATACCAATAGTCCCCTTGGCCAGACAACTAGCCGGTTCCGTAGTAGGAAACAACTCCTGTGAAAATAATTGCTGAGCAATAACAACAAGGGAAATAGCTGCAATTTTACTTCCCGCCAACATGATTCGCATTTACTATCTATTATTACCGGTTCAAAGCGTTACTTGATATACCTTTTTTGCTCCGGCATCAATCGGATAAACCGAATGACACGAATTAGTTTCCAAAAGCTTCCATTTTTTATACTCCCCCCCGGGCATAAAATCCTTGCCCACTAAGTGAATTAACTCAGGCCCATTCAGCACCTTAGAAGATTTAATACCAATAAAGCTAAAAGTCATAGTTAGCGCATCAAAACAAAAATGATCAGCAACACTCACATTCGTAAAATTATACACCACAAACAAACTCCTCACTGAAAACCCCGCGTCCACCACTTTTGCTGCCATGGCAGCAAAATCAATCCCGGCACCCTCCTTAAAAGTCACCTCAGCTACATGTTTATTCAGATCCATCTTCACCTCCTTAATAAAATCCAGCTGCAACAGCAGCTTTTCAGCACTTAAAGAACAAGCCGAACAATGCAATCCATCAATCCCCAGCAAAACACTCTTCACCTGTCCAACAGACATACCTATGAAGCAACACATATAACAGAATAAAACACCAACCCTTTTCATAGCTACTCAAATGTACTAAAACGCAAAGTAATTTTCCGTATATTTAGCACCTCAAAATGAAAACACTCCTTCCGGTTCTCTTACTACTCATGCTGGCATTGGCAGCATGCAGGCCCATCGCTCCGGCAGGTCCCATGCAATACGGAACAGTGAATTTACGCATTCAGTCATTCGTAGATTCAAATTTACTGGACACAGGAAAAGTTGCAAAAGACGCTACAGGCAGGAGGTACAAATTAAAAATAGCCCAATTTTACTTTTGCGGAATCGTATTAAGAAACACCAATGGAAACGCCTATCCTTTTACCGGTTTTTATGGCCTGAATAAGCCCGCTTCCCAACTCTATGTCATTGGATCAGTACCTGTAGGAACCTATTCCTCCACCACATTTAGCGTAGGACTTGACGCACAAACAAATTCAATTAATCCAAACACCTATCCACTTGGTGTCGGAAATCCCCTCGCATTGCAAACTCCACCCATGTGGTTTGGATCAACCTCGCAAGGATATATCTTTATGAATGTGCAGGGATCAGCAGATACCACAGCAGCACACAATGGTCCCTGTAATTATCCCTTCAGCTATCAGACCGGAGGATTTTTGCTCGACAGAGGAGTAGACATCATTTCACCCATAATAGCCGGAGTAGGATTATCCGGGTATACCGTCTACCCAAATCAGACCTACGTTGTGAATATCAAAGCCGACTTTGGAGTATTACTTCAGGGAATTAATTTTCAGACACAAAACAGCGCTAACCCATACAGCACTATTCCTGCCGTCAAAGCCCTTGCAACTCAGGTTGCGAACAACATTCCTTCTATGTTCAGTTACCAGTAAAACAGCAGCACAGACCACATGCATGGCATTTGCAATCTCAGCATAGTACCCTGCCGGAAAAAACCATCCGACAAAAGCGAACTGACCACTCAGCTTCTTTTCGGCGAAACCTTCGAACTACTGGAAGAACAGGAAAAATGGGTAAAAATAAAAAACGAACACGACCAGTATATCTCCTGGATAGACCGGAAACAATTTCTGGAAATTTCAGAAAAGACACATCACAGGATACGCAAAGAAGCCAGCCCGCTCGCTTTTGAGCTTGTGCACCCCCTTCAAAACACTTCAACAGAGGGTTTATTCCCCATCGTGCTTGGAAGTACATTGCCGGGAATGAAAGCCCAAAAAATAGAACTGGAAAAAAATTCCTATAAGTACGATGGGCAGGTAACAGAAGTCCCATCCGCTAAAAAAATACGCAACAGCCTCATTGAAAACGCTTATATGTATTTACATGCTCCCTATATGTGGGGAGGCCGGACACCATTTGGGATAGATTGTTCCGGCTTAACCCAAATGGTATATAAACTCAGCGGCATCCCACTCTTACGGGATGCATCAGATCAGGCAACACTGGGAAAACCAATTGACTTTGTCGAACAGGCACAACCAGGCGACTTAGCCTTTTTTGATAACCCGGCAGGTCGAATAACACATGTAGGAATAATATTGGGAAATAAAACGATACTACATGCCTCAGGAAAAGTGCGAATCGACAAGCTCGATCATTATGGCATATACAACAAAGAAAAGAAAACCTATACCCATTCCCTGCGCCTGATCAGATCACTCCTTTAGGAACGGTTCACCACCTTAAGTTTAGGAAATCGCAGCAGCGCAAGTTCAAACGAACCAAAAAGCAAAGCAGAATAAAAAACAGTACCCATGAAAAAACTCTTCAGGAAAGGAAGTGCAAGCACATAACAATCAAACAAACCACGTAAATCCCTGGTATACGGCAATCCGGTTGTCACATTTACGCAACTGCCCATCCAGCAAAAAAAATCAGTAATCAGGTAATGACCCAAAGAGGCAACAATACCAGCAAACAAAACGGATTTTAAGCTCACCTTTTTAATAATCAGACCTCCGGCAAAAACAATCAGCACAAACACACCATACGTAATATACCATCCACTATAAAACACACTCCCATAGGCACCACCATAAATAAAACGCTGGATAACAAGGTCACTTAAAAAAAGAATAAGCAAAGGAAACATAACGGCCTTCCATTTTTGGGTAAAATAAGCCCCCCCGAACAAAGCCAAAGCCCCAATCGGCGTAAAATTAAAAAATGCACCACCGTACTTAACACTCAAAAGCCTCAGACACCCAGTAGTAATAACCATCACCAGAAGCAGCACAAACCTAGGACTAAATTTTTTCAGCATATAAATTATTTTTAGCGGTAGATATCAAAATTAAGTTAAAAGCACATTTTATACAAATCTTATTCTATTATTTCGCTGACACACTAACTGGCTCAACTACTCCGCTCTGCTACGTAATTGCCCTTTCAAAACTTCACCCCCATCACCAACACATCATCCACCTGTTCCAGGTCACCCATCCACTTCACAAAATCCTGATCCAGCAAATTACCCTGCAAATTCATTGACAATACCTGCAGCGACAACAACATCTCCTTAAAACGGATATTCGTTATCTTCTTACCCTTCGAGCCACCAAACTGATCCGCATAGCCATCCGTAAACAAATAAACAGCATCCCCCTTTTTAAGCACAACCTCCGTACAGGTGAATAAAGACACCCTCCCAATCTGGTCCCCTCCAATCGAACGCTTATCAGGAGCAATCTCAGTAATAACAAAATCCCCATCAAAACTATCCGCCACCGTCTTCTTGTTAATAATATAAAGCGGGCGCATAGCCCCCGAGAAATGTAAAACCTTTGTTTTAAGATTAATTGCACACAATGCCACATCCATCCCATCTCTTGTCTCAATCCCTTCCTTACCCTGTTTCAGCACCCTCCGTATCTCAGAATCGAGCTCATCCAGAATCTTATCTGTATCAAGAATTCCCTTCTGATTCACAATCTCATTCAGCAAGGTCGAGCCAATCAAACTCATAAAAGCGCCCGGCACACCATGACCGGTACAATCCGCCACAGCGAGATAGGCCACATCTCCCACCATATTAAACCAATAAAAGTCACCACTCACCACATCCAGCGGTTTAAAGAAAAGGAAAGATTCCGGAAAGACTTTCAGGATTTCCGCCTTAGGAGGAAGGATAGCGTCCTGAATAAGTTTGGCATAGTTAATACTATCCATCATATTCTTATTCTTCTGGCGGATAAGCTTCTCCGCCTTTTTGGTTTCCGTCAGATCAGTATCAATGAACACCAGTTTCTTCACCCGGCCATTCTCATCAAAAATTGGTGTCAGCGTAGTATGTACCCAAATCACATCCCCGTCTTTCGTTTCGACTTGACTCTCATAAATCCGTGACTTCTTGCTCGACACACAATCCAGTATAATTTTCTTAAGTTCCGGGTTGTGACTTGCCTGATAAGCGGTCTGAGCCTTACCAGCCTTCAGATCGGATAAAGTATAGCCAGTCATCCGCGTAAAACTCTCATTCACCCATTCAATTTCGCCCGTCTGGCTACCAATTGCGATCGCATTCACCGTCTCCCGTGCTACAATAGAAAGTTTCTCCAGCTCAATATTTTTTTCATGTAATTCCTGAGTAGCCTCAATAATACTCAATTCAAGCAGCCTTTTAGATTTATGCAATTGCCTTGTCCTCCAGATAATAAACAGCCAGATAACAAAAATGCTGGAGAGCGCACAAACCACATAAAACCAAACCGTTCTCCAGAAAGGCGGAGTAATGGAAAACCGGAAACTAACCGGATGCGTACTCCATACCCCATCATTATTACAGGCCTTAACCACAAAATTATATTTTCCATCCGGCAGATTGGGATAAGGAGCAGTAGTTTCAGACACTTCCTCCGACCAATCCTCACTAAAACCCTCCAGCTTATATTTGTACCGCACCAGATCAGGATTCGCAAGACACACGCCCATAAAATTAAAAGACAAAAAATTCTGCGAATAAGGAAGTCTCAGACGCAAAGGAAAACCAGTCACCGGGCTGATACTGTCACCATATTTCGCCCAGTTCATTTCCTCCCTGTTAAATAACTTCACACCTGTAAGCTGAATTACAGGAGGAACCTTATTCTCTACATCCTCTTTAGGATTGTATTTTACCAACCCCTTCACAGTACCAAACCAAATATTACCGCTAAAATCCTTGAAAACTGCATTTGGGTTACATCCTATACCGGTAAACCCCTCATTTTTTCCAAAATGATGAACCGAAACCGTATCCGACTTATTAAAATAAGTCAGATTCAGCAAATCCAAACCCTTGTTCGTTCCAATCCACAAAGATCCCGTATTATCAATCACGAGCAGATAAATAGCATTTGAAATAAGGCCATCCGCTTCACTTATATTTCTATAATTAGAGCCATCAAAGCGCGTAAGACCGCCACCGGAATTAGACCCCAGCCAAAGCTTACCAGATTCATCCTCCACAATAGAAGTAACCTGCAGCTTTAAACCACTGTAAGATCCGAATTTTGTAAAGCCCTTGCCATCAAAACTGCACAACCCCCTTTCCGTTCCAATCCACAAAGTACCCTTATGGTCTTCCATCAGACATAGCGTACTGTTATCAGGCAAGCCATCCTTTTTAGTGTATTTTTTAAAGCCCGACACCGAAAAACAAACCAACCCCTTAGAAGTAGCAAACCATATATTGCCCTTACTGTCCTCCAGAATACTATTGGTAAGCCCATCAAAAATCTCCTTATCCCTATAGGTGGTCACTTTGTAGTTTTCCGCCTTTTTCAACTTTTCAGGCTCCATACGCAGCACCCCATTCAAGGTACCAATCCAAACATTATTCTCTCTGTCCTGGAAAACCGACTGAGTAGGAGCAATATCGTTCAGATTATAGTGCCTCGCAAAATTGACAAAATGCCCCGTATCACCACTCAGCATAAGCTTACACAAACCATCATCCGTACCCACCAATAAATCACCGTCCTTATCACTCGTAATCGATAAAACCATATTATTCAGCAAACCTTGTTGCTTGGTATACGACAGAAAACAATCGCCACTATAACGCGTCAGCCCATTTTCAGTACCAAACCATAAATTGCCCTCCCGGTCCACCAGAGAAGAATTAATATGTCCCTCAGGCAAGCCCGATTTATAAGTATAATTTACCACCTGCAGACTATTCGTATTATTTTCAAATTCAATACGGGTAAGGCCCAGATCACAGCCCAGCCAGATATTACCTTTCGTGTCAGCAGTAATTGTCTTAACCTTGTCACCAAGTAACCCGTTACGCATCGTATAATTCAAAAATTTATGCTTTTCCTCCACCTTGGATATGAGCTTACTTATACCTTTCGGAGTAGCAAACCACAAATAGCCATTCTGATCCTGGGCAATGTCATTAATTGTATTATCGATAATGCCATCTTTAACTGTAAGGTTATTAAAACGAAGCTGCGTAGGAGTTTTCGAATGTTCAACCCTTGCAAGACCATTTTCCGTACCAATAAAAATCTTAGCCTTCTTATCCAGAAAAACACAGGTGATCTTATCATCCGGCAAACCATCCCTTTTAAAATATTTAGCAAAGCGGTAAAAGCTATGCGTACTGTCAGTAGAAATTAAAACACACAGCCCCTCATCCGTACCAACCCATACATTACCCGCAGAATCACAGCAAAGCGCATTAATCTGATTATTTACGAGGCCATTCTTAGTACTGAAGTTTTTAAAAGAAATTCCATTATACCTTGACAAACCCTGATTTGTCCCAATCCATATATTCCCCCATTTATCACCCGTAATCGCATTCACATTATTATCACACAGTCCATTAATATTCGTATAGTTGAAATACTTTTTCCCATTGTACTTGCTCACACCACCGCCAATCGTACCCACCCATAAATTACCCAGCTTATCCTGAAACAAACCCTTCACCTGAGTCTGGGATAAACCATCCTCCACTGTATACGTATGGAAATTATATTGCTGGGAAACTGCCATAGAAACCAGCAGAACCAGCAAGCCCGACAAAAACGACTTAATGAAAGGTAAATTCATAGGCAGAGAGCACGAAATTTACGAAAAAAATCAGTCAAAAAGTCATAAACTTCTAATTAACAAGACAATACTACATGATATTTATCATTTTAACAAAAGGCATAGTCTTTGTAAATTGCAGGCAGGGCAAATAGCCTGCGGCTATTTGAGCCAGTAAGCGCAGGGCCATGTGACCTTGAAAACATGAAAAAACAGATATACATGAATCTAAATAACTTTACAATCAAATCACAGGAGGCCATACAAGAGGCCCAGCAATTAGCCACCATAGGTGGAAATCAGGGAATAGAAAACGGGCACATCCTAAAAGGACTGCTGAAAGTAGACGAAAATGTCAGCCCCTATCTGCTAAAAAAGCTGAATGTAAATTTCAGTATGTTCGAAAAGGCCTTAGACAAAATCATTGAAAGCTATCCCAAAGTCAGCGGAGGAACAATTTACCTGTCCAACACCGCCAATCAGACGCTTGCAAAAGCAAGCACCTACCTGAAAGAGTTCGGAGACGAATACGTATCCATCGAACACCTGCTCCTGGCCCTGCTTGCCACCAAAGACACCATTTCAACCTTGATGAAGGACAACGGCATCACAGAAAAGGACCTCAAAGCCGCCATCATCGAACTCCGCAAAGGAAGCAAAGTAACCAGCAGCACAGCAGAAGGAACCTATAACTCCTTAAACAAATTCGCCATTAATCTCAACGAGCGCGCCCGCACAGGTAAGCTCGACCCCGTCATAGGCCGGGACGAAGAAATCAGACGTGTATTGCAAATCCTCTCACGCAGAACCAAGAACAACCCAATATTAGTTGGTGAGCCCGGAGTCGGCAAAACAGCCATTGCAGAAGGCCTTGCACACCGCATTATAAATGGCGATGTACCCGAAAATTTAAAATCAAAACAAATCTATTCACTCGACATGAGCGCCCTTATCGCTGGCGCCAAATTCAAAGGAGAGTTTGAAGAACGCCTCAAATCAGTCGTAAAAGAAGTCATCAGCAGCGAAGGAGACATCGTATTATTCATAGACGAAATTCACACACTCATAGGAGCCGGAGGAGGCGAAGGCGCCATGGACGCCGCAAACATTTTAAAACCAGCGCTAGCCCGGGGAGAACTAAGGGCCATAGGCGCCACAACACTCGGAGAATATCAAAAATATTTTGAAAAGGATAAAGCCCTTGAACGCCGCTTTCAGAAAGTCATGGTCGAAGAGCCAACAGAAGAAGACGCCATCTCTATCCTGCGCGGGATAAAAGAAAAATACGAAACGCACCATAAAGTTCGCATCAAAGACGAAGCCATCATAGCAGCAGTAGAGCTATCCATACGGTACATCACTGACCGTTTTTTGCCTGACAAAGCCATCGACCTCATAGACGAAGCAGCCAGCAAACTAAGGATGGAAATCAATTCCATGCCCGTAGAACTCGACGAAGCAGAACGCAGGATACGTCAGCTCGAGATCGAGCGCGCAGCCATCAAAAGAGAAAACGACAAAACAAAACTCGAACAGCTCAACAAAGAAATCGCCGAACTCAGTGACAAACGTGCCGACATACGAGCCCAGTGGAAAAGCGAAAAAGAAGTCGTAGACAACATCCAGAAAATCAAACAGGATATCGAAGAATACAAAGTACAGGCAGAACAGGCCGAACGCAGCGGGGACTATGGCAAAGTAGCGGAAATCCGGTACGGCAAAATAAAAGAATCCGAAAAGCAACTAGCCGCCTGCCAGATCAAGGTCGACGAAATGAAAGCCAAAGGCAACCAATTGGTAAAAGAAGAAGTAGACAGCGAAGACATAGCCGTAGTCGTAAGCCGTTGGACAGGCATACCCGTCAGCCGCATGTTACAAAGCGAAAGAGAAAAACTGTTACACCTCGAAGATGAACTGCACAAACGCGTCATCGGCCAGGAAGAAGCGATCTCAGCCATATCCGACGCAGTACGCAGAAGCAGGGCAGGCATGCAGGACGCCCGCAAACCCATAGGTTCCTTTATATTTTTGGGAACCACAGGCGTAGGCAAAACCGAGTTGGCCAAAGCACTCGCAGAATTCCTGTTCAATAACGAAAATGCCATGACACGCATTGATATGAGCGAATACCAGGAACGCCACTCCGTCAGCCGTTTAGTCGGCGCGCCCCCCGGATATGTGGGATATGAAGAAGGCGGACAGCTCACAGAAGCCGTGCGCCGGAAACCTTACAGCGTAGTATTATTGGATGAAATCGAAAAAGCACATCCTGATGTATTCAACATATTGCTGCAAGTTCTTGACGACGGAAGGCTCACAGACAACAAAGGGCGGGTGGTCAATTTCAAAAATACCATCATAATCATGACCTCCAACATAGGCTCGCCAATCATACAGGGAAATTTTGACAAACTAACAGACAAAAACAGAGAAGAAATCATAGAAAAAACAAAAGCCGAAGTCTTTGAACTGGTCAGACAAACTATACGCCCCGAATTCCTGAACCGCATTGACGAAGTCATCATGTTTGCACCCCTCACCCAAAAAGAAATAAAACAGATTGTAGAAATGCAGATTAAAGGCGTACAGAAAATGTTAAGCGACAGCGGCATAAACCTCACCTACACCGAATATGCACTCGAATGGATTACCAAAATCGGGTACGACCCGCAATTCGGCGCCCGACCTTTAAAGAGAGCCATACAGAAACACGTACTCAATGAACTCAGCAAACAAATCCTGAGCGGCAAAGTCACTAAAGACAGTGCCATATTGTTAGACGTTTTTGATGAACAGGTAGTATTCAGGAACCCTCTAAAGGAAGAAAATAAAGCTGCGGGTAAAGAGAAGAGAACTAAAAGTTAGCATCAGTTAATTGCTGCTAAAAATTAAGCACCGTTCATCGCTGCCAATAAATCGGCTTCCGCTCTTTCCACCCACCCGATTTATACGCATTCCTTTCTTTTATTTCAATGGGGCTTACTTCCACACTACCCGGCTCAAACAGCCCAGGCTCCAACCCACCAACCCGCTCAATCCTCCAGTGGAGGATTGCCGTCCTCTCTGCTGCTTAATTTATCTTATTAATATGCATTGGACTTGCATTCGGTTGCCTCGGCTCTTCATTCGCTTTTGTACTGAAGCTTCCCGATAGGACTATTCGTTTTTGAAACGATTTTACAGGTCCACCAAAATAAACCTATTGAGGCTATTAGGTTCACCAAAATGAACCTATGAAGAATGTCAAAAACGGACTTATGTGCACAAATGAAATCGATTTATTTTTCAACTGGTTCTGGGGTATTAGCGGCTGTCGGAGAAAATATCAAACATCATCAGTATTGGCTCAAACTGAAAGGCGCAGTTTTTACGGAATAGAGAAAAAGGAAAGAAAGTTTAGATATGCTCCATGAAGACCTTGTTCGCTAAAACCATAGCCTCAGTAAAAGCTGCTTTATCAATCCCTGCCTCAATTTTCTTCTCCTCAAAAAAACTCAACAGATTCTCCGTTGCCATATTACCTACCAACTCATCCTCTGCCATCGGGCAACCCCCAAAACCCTTAATTGCTCCATCAAACCGCCTGCATCCCGCATCATAAGCTGCCTGCAACTTCTCTCTCCAGGCATCCGGGCGCGTATGTAAATGAGCTCCAATCTCACTATTTTTAAATTCAGGAATAATATTCGAAAATAATTCCGAAATGCTGGCCGGATTGGAAACACCAATTGTATCCGCCAGAGAAATAACCTTAACACCCATACCCACCAGCTTTGCCGCCCATTTATGAACAATACCGGGATTCCATACATCACCATAAGGATTCCCAAACGCCATAGAAAGATACACCACCAGCGTCTTCTTACTGTTCAGACACAAAAACTGAATCTCCTCCACTCGCTTCAATGACTCCTCAATCGAAGAATTCGTATTCCGCTGCTGAAAAGTTTCAGAAACAGAAAACGGAAAACCCAGATAACTAATTTCATCAAACACCACCGCATCCTGCGCACCACGCACATTCGCAACAATCGCCAGCAACTTAGACTTAGTCAGGCTCATATCCAGTTGCAGCAGCACCCCCGCAGTATCCTGCATCTGGGGAATCAGCTTGGGGGAAACAAAACTCCCCACATCAATCGTATCAAAACCCACCCTTAGCAGCGCAGAAATATACTCCAGCTTTTTCGCCGTAGGAACAAACTCCTTCATTCCCTGCATCGCATCCCTCGGACACTCAATAATTTTCATAAAAATTGAATTTCAAATAAATTGACTCAGACAGACAAATCAGCCCCCCCGCATTCAACTACCTCAAATTAATACGGTCAATCACCTCCTTGCCGGCCTCCTCATTCAGCAGTTTCACAATCTTCTCCTTTGAAAAAGAAAGCTCCTGCCGCAAAGCCGCCGAATCCAGGCGAATAAACAACTCCTTACCCTGAATAAAAATATGAGACGTATGACGGGCGACCATCCCACCCATTACCTTCTCCCAGGAAGCAATCAGATTTAGCTCCTCCATCTTCCTGTCCAGACGAAACGTCTTCAGCATCTCATCAATAGCCTGCTTAATCGTTTGGTGATTATGTTCGAACATTTTCTATCGCTCTTTTATGACCGCTTCCCACATCCTGTTTCCTGCGTCCTGTACTCTTACAATTCTTAACTTACTTAGCTTCGCTCTGCAGTTATTTGCATCTTTTATTCTGTTTTTATCGTGCTTATAGTCCTTCGCACCAACTGGCTCAACCAGCCCACAGGATACTATCGCACAATCTGGCTCAAATAGCCAACGGCTATTAGCCCCCCTATTTCGCGTTGCTCAATAGTTCAACAGTACTCTTCACAACCCCACCCTTAATATGAAACTGCCTGAATTGCCTCTCCACCCCTTCTGAAAAAACACCCGAAATCCTATCCGCATGCGTATCCGTAATAAAAATCTGGCCAAAATGATCCCCACTCACCACCTCCATCAGCCGCATAACCCTCGCCTCATCCAGCTTATCCTGAATATCATCCAACAACAGCAACGGAGCACAATTCTTAATCCTCCGAATATGATCAAACTGCGCCAGTTTCAGGGCAATCAGGTACGACTTCTGCTGACCCTGAGAACCATACTTCTTCACTGCATACCCATCAATCGTCAGTTCCAGGTCATCCTTGTGAACCCCAACCGTCGTATGCTGCAGCAAGCGATCCTTTTTGATCGCCCCTCTCAGCACCGCATCAAAATCACCCTCATTCAGATCCGAATGATACACCAGTTGCACCCGTTCAGTACCACCTGAAATTTTTTCATAATACCTCTGAAATACAGGAATAAGCTCTGCCACGAGCTTCTCCCGCTTTTCATGAATACGCCTTGCAAACTCAACCAGCTGTACATCCCAAATCTCAATCGACTCCTGCGCAAAATAACCCGTCTCCGCAAATTTTTTCAAAAGCGCATTCCGCTGAGACACAATCCGCGCATATGCAATCAGGTCATTCAGGTAAACACGGTCAAATTGAGCGATAACACCATCCATAAACTTCCTCCTGCTCTCACTCCCCTCATGAATCAGCTCCGAATCCGAAGGAGAAATCATCACTAACGGAAACAAACCTATATGATCCGCCAGCCTGCTATACTCCGTCTTGTTTCTCTTAAAAAGTTTTTTCTGACTTCGCTTCAACCCGCAATACACTTCCTCCTCTTCACTATCCGAAACAAACACCCCACGCACCACAAAGAAAGGAGCCTCGTGAAGAATATTCTGACTGTCAACAGGATTAAAAAAACTCTTGCATAAAGAAAGGTAATGCACTGCATCCAGCAAATTGGTCTTTCCCTCCCCGTTACTGCCCGTAAAGCAATTAATACCAGTGCAGAACTCAAGCTCTGCTTCACGGTAATTCTTAAAATTGAGAAGGGAAATGCTTTTTAGATACATTTTAAATAAAATTAGGGATTTTTACTTAATTTCGCACCTCAATCAACCAAAAAAATGGCCGAAGAAATAAAAGATCAACCCATTATAGACGTTCAGGAAGCCCTGAGCAAAACCGAACAATACATTGAAGACAACAAAAAAAGTCTATCTATAATAGTAGGGGTCATCATAGGACTTGTAGGCATCTTTGTAGCCTGGAAATACTGGTATGTAGCCGGAAAAGAAAAAGACGCGCAAAAAGAACTATTCGCCTCCGAAACCTGGTTCGAAAAAGACTCCCTCAACAAAGCAATCAGCGGAGACGGCATCTCCATAGGTCTAGAAGGCATAGTAGATCAGTACGGCGTCACCGCCTCCGGCAACCTGGCCGAATACTACCTCGGCATAGGCTACATGAAGAAAGGTGAATTCGAAAAAGCCATACAACACCTCAAAAATTTCAACTCCAGCGACCAGATGGTAGCCCCTATCGCCACAGGAGCCATAGGCGACTGCTACGTCGAACTAAATAAAGTAGAAGAAGGAATAAAGTTCTACATCAAAGCCGCCGAAAAAAGCAAAAACAAATTCACCAGCCCCATTTACCTCAAAAAAGCCGGCATAGCCTACGAAAGCCTCGGCAACTACAAAGACGCAGTAAAAGTATACCAGCGTATCAAAAACGACTTCGAGAAAACCACCGAAGGCAAAGACATCGACAAATACCTCAGCCGCGCCAGGACACTTGCAGGAGAATAGATTAATTGGCAAACAGTAATCGGTAAACGGGTGGGGGGCCAATAAATAATAGTTGAAAATGAATAACCGATAACCAATCCTTGACAACCCAGGATAAATATCAAACACCTATCCCCAACGCCGAAAAAATGCGCTTCGGCATAGTCGTATCTGAATGGAACACATCCATAACTAACGCCCTCTGCAAAGCCACCATTGCCTCCCTCCTGCTTCACGGTGCAAAAAAAAAGAACATTAAACTCATTCAGGTCCCCGGCAGTTTCGAATTAATACTCGGTGCTCAATTGCTCGCAAATAAAAAAAATATAGATGCCGTCATCTGTCTTGGTTGCATCATCAAAGGTGATACACCCCACTTCGACTTTATCTCACAAGCAGTAGCCTCAGGAATCGCCAACCTCAACATCCACCACAACAAGCCAGTCATCTTCGGCGTCCTCACCACCAATAACCTGCAACAAGCCAAAGACCGCAGCGGTGGCAAACACAGCAACAAAGGCACCGAAGCCGCCATCACAGCGATCCAAATGACCGCCCTGCCCAGACAAATTTAAACCAGAACGGAAACAACTAAACCCTCCCCACCCTCCTACTCAACACAATTTTTTATTACCTTCGCCCCCATTACTGGAAAGGTGGGTGAGTGGCTCAAACCAACAGTTTGCTAAACTGTCATACGGGTTAAACCGTATCGGGGGTTCGAATCCCCCCCCTTCCGCGTTTTTGAATTGTAATGCCCCTTTGGGGCATTTCTTGTTTAGCGGAAGAGGCGGGATTTAATCCCTCGTTTCTTATATTTTCGATTGATTTCAGTAGCTTCGTAGTTATGAAAAAATATAGGGATAGGGAGTATTGTATTGAATGTAAAGAGGTAATCAATACGACTGTGTTTAATTTTTCAACTTCTAATTTTGGTACACCATTATGCATGACACATCAGGATTTGCTTCGTGAAAAAATGCAATCCAATAAAATTACAACGGAATCCCTTATGCTTTATTTCGCTTTGAAACAACGCGAAGTACCGGCACATTTGGAAAAATATGATGGATTTA
Source organism: Bacteroidota bacterium (assembly GCA_013286805.1). Classification (GTDB taxonomy): domain Bacteria; phylum Bacteroidota; class Bacteroidia; order JABDFU01; family JABDFU01; genus JABDFU01. Next base: position 16,004 of record JABDEY010000010.1, read on the forward strand.
AGACTATTGATATTGCTGTGCCTCATGCGAGAGTTAACATTGAAGTGGATGGACCACAACATAACATGAGCCCTAAACAAGCACTTGCAGATTTAAAACGAACATATTTTTCTTTCAAAAAGGGATATTTTACATTACGTATTCCTAATACATTAGTAAAAGAAAATCTCGAAGAAACAGCTGACATGATTACCGAAATTCTCGTCGAAAGCAGGGAGCGAAATAACCCTTAATATGCGTTCCATGTTCCTTTCAATTTCCTACCGCCTCAAACTTTACAGTCAAACTAATCCCATTCTCATCTACCAATGTTAATTTATGCTTTCCTAAAGAAGGGTTTAGTGCCAGTTGATGCACTTCTTTTGTCTCTCCGATAAAAGAATTGTCAAGGTGCCAGTAAATTTTCGTGTTTACATTTCTATGTGCTGCTTCAAATACTGTTCTCCCTGTATTTCCATCTATTTCCACAGGGACATAAATTTTGCTATTGGGTTTTGGATAAAGGATGGCCATGGCTTTGTCTGTAATTTTTGCCAGGCACTCGGGATTAAAGTCGGGCAACACTTTGTAATTGGGATGGGTGAATTTATAATATTTCTCTATTAATGGTGGTAAAACAAACCAGGTTACGTGTTTCATGTTGTACACGCTTTCGCAGTCGCTGTCTACCCGCTCTTTTCCATTTTTGCTGAGATGCACGATTTGATGATAGGGACAAGCGATTGTGCTTAAACAGTTTTTGGGCATCCAGATCTGATCTGTTTTCTCGCATAGGTCGGAGGCTCGATGTCCGCTTTCATGACAAACAGTTGTCCAAACCATTCCTTCTCTTGGCATGTCGAACCATTGGGTGTATTTTGGCAGTTGTCCAAATATGTCAAACAATAATGGGGCTGCGGCTTTTATTCCGGTAAGTCCGGGGCGGCCTGATCCGTCTGCATTCCCTATCCATACTGCAACAACATAATCCGGGGTAATGCCTATTGCCCATGCGTCTCTGAAACCAAAACTCGTCCCGGTTTTCCAGGCAATTTTCTGTGCCGATGCAAAAATGCGCCAGTTCCCATATTCATCGGGACGATTCACGTCCACCATGGCTTCAAATGTTTGGTATATACAGGCTTTGTCTGTTTTTATTCCGGTACTTCCATTTATTCCGGCGCTGGGACTTTTCTTTAACTGTTTGCCTTGTTTATTTACCAGGCTGATCTGATTGACATGTCCATATTCCAGTTCCTGAGCAAGATGAATGTAGGCCTGACTTAAGTCCCATAGTTTGGCTTCAGCTCCTCCCAGAATGAGTGAAAGTCCATAATGTTGTGCGGGCATATTCAGGGTTGTCAGACCAAAACCAATTAATTCATGATGGAATTTTTCAAACCCGTATTCGTTGAGCAATCTGACCATGGGTATATTTAAACTTCTTGACAGGGCTTTGTTGGCTGGCACTGCCCCATCGTACTGCTGGCTGAAATTTTTGGGTGAAAAGCTGCCGAATTGAGTGGGGATATCGGGTATGAGCATCCCTGGTGTGATGAGCCCATCTTCGAGGCATTTGGCGTATAAAAATGGTTTGAGGATACTTCCTGTACTCCTTGGGGCAACAATGCAATCTACGTCATTGCCTTGCTCCTGGCTTGGCGATTTGGTGTTCCCGACATAGGCCAGCACTTCACCTGTTTTTACAGAGGTGATCATTACTGCGCCATTGTAGATCTTATTTTCCTGTAATAATTCACTATGAGTTTGCAAAAGCTGAGTGATTTTTTCCTGTTCATTTCCATCTATGGTGCTGCTGATCGTTTTTCCCCTGAATCCTTCATTTATCAAACGTGCCAGTAAATGAGGGGCATTCTGAGGAAGGGCCAGGGGCTTTTCGGGTAATGGTTCTGAAACCGCTAGCTGATAGGCTGTTTCATCCAGTAACTTGATCTCGTACAGGCGTTCCAGCAGGCGATTTCGCTTTTCCAACAGGCGCTGGTGGTTCTTTCCGGGATAGATCAGGCCGGGTGCATTGGGCAGTACAGCCAGTGTGGCGCTCTCTGCCCAGCTGAGCTTTTTTGAGCTTCGCCCGAAATAGCGCCAGGAAGCGGCTTCAAGGCCTACTACATTGTTCCCAAAGGGGGCGTTTGAGGCGTAGAAATTCAGTATTTCCTTTTTGCTGTAACGCAGCTCTATTCGTGTGGCTAAAATCATTTCAATTATTTTTTCAAGTACTGTACGCCGGGGATTTTTGCGCATCAGGCGGGCCAGCTGCATGGTAAGTGTGCTTCCGCCACTGACTACTTTTCTGCTTTTCACATCACTGACGATAGCCCGGCCTATACCTTTTATACTGATTCCAAAATGTGAGTAGAAATTCCGGTCTTCAAATTGTATCAGGCATTTTTCAAATTTGTCCGGTATAGTATCGCTGCCGGAAAACCTCCACTGCTGGTCTTTTGCTGTCTGAGCTCCCAATAAATTACCGCTTCTGTCCAGCAGTACAGTTGAGGTGCTGTCATTGAATAATTGCTTTGGCAGACAACTTATATATCCCATGAGGATTGCCAAAAAGCACATAATTGAAATGAAGAGCGGAAGGGATTTGAGTTGGAATATGTGGCCGGTTCGCATAAAATTTTCTTTCTTTGGGTAACAGCTAGTTAAGTAACAGCGCATGCTCTGGTTCCTTCAAAGATGGGGCACAATAAATGATTATTGCAGCCCTTTTTATTATCCGCTGTAATTTTAATGGAAAGTGTTTTCTACCTTTGATTAAACGATCGAGGACCTTGAGCAGAACTATCCTTTATTTTCTTCTTTTTTGCAGCTTTTTGCCCTTTTCAGTGTATTCCCAACAGTACAACTTTCATAATTACTCGGTAAAAGAAGGGGTTGCCCAGAGTCAGGTTTATAGCCTGCTGCAGGACAGCAGGGGTTATTTATGGATGGGAACACGGGGTGGTGGACTTACGCGTTTTGATGGAGTCAATTTCAAAACATTTACAGTAAAAGATGGTTTAGTTAACAGTTATGTGTTTTGTATCAAAGAAGATGCGAAACACAATTTATGGATCGGCACCAATAATGGTCTTTCCTGTTACAATGGCCTAAACTTCCGGAATTATCAGCCCTCGGGGGATTCTGCCCAGACCTGGATTCTGGATATTGAAATAGACAGCAAGGGCCGCAAGTGGTTGGCTACGAATGCCGGTGTTTTAGTTGCAGATGACAAGGGCATTACAAATGTGACTGATCTGCTGAACGGCAAAAGAACTGTCATCAACGCGATTCAAATTGACAAAGCCGGGAACATCTGGTACGGAACTGCCGAAGGTTTATTTAAAATAAAAGAAGACAAAGGCACATTCAGCGAACTGAAATATGATAAGCTGAAGGGGTTTATGAAAAACTCGATCACCTCCATTAAACAGGATGCAAAGGGAAATTTGTGGATCGGTACTTATGGAGATGGCCTGTACATTTATGGTGATAAAAGATTTTACAGAATAGATAAGAGTCTGGAACTCTACAAGAAAACAATTCTTGATATTTATTTTGATGACCGGAATAATGTATGGCTGGCCACGTTAACGCATGGGGTGTGCCAATACAATATCCTTGCTAAAACGTTTTCCTGGTTAAGTGAAGAGGAAGGATTGAGCAATAATCACGTTCGCAGCATTATTCAGGATAAAAGTGGAAACTATTGGTTCGGTACTTCCGGCGGAGGGGTTTGTAATTATTTTGGAAAGCAATTCACGCAATATGATAAATCCTCCGGCTTAGGTGGTAATTTCATTTACAGCATTTTCCGTGACAGTCAAAACCGCCTCTGGATAGGTACGTCGGATAAGGGCTTGAGCGTTTTTGACAGCGTTAAATTTACCAACTATAACTCGGGAAAGGATTTTGAGGATGTAAAAGTAAAGGCTATTTGCGAGGATAATAAAGGGTCTGTTTATTTTGGAACGGACGGACAAGGCGTATTTGTTTATGATGGATCTGGGTTCAGGCCCTTCAAGGGTTTAACCAGAAAGTATATACGTGCTCTTGTTAAGGACAGGGATGGGAATATCTGGGTTGCTACTGCGGGAACAGGATTGTATAAAATTATTTTAACTGAAAGCCCTAACAGATTATTGAATTTTAAAACCAGTGATGGCTTATTGCATGACCGCTTAACCTGCCTGCTTTACGACCAGCAGGGAAGGTTGTGGTACGGTACCGAAAACAATGGGATTGGTTTATTAGAAAATGATGAAGTGCAGCATTTCACAGGGACTACCAGGAACGGATTACCTGCCAATTCTATTCGCTCGCTTACGGAAGATAAAAGTGGCTATTTGTGGGCTGGCACTGCCGGCTCGGGTATTGTCAATATGGCCTTGTATCAGGGGGAGTTTAAAATAAACAGAATAAACCCTGATCAGGGTCTGACCTCTACAAATATTTATTTAATGTGCGTTGATCATGCGAATAACCTGTTTGTGGGAACTGAAACGGGGCTGGATTACCTCATTCTTGACAAGGATAGAAATCCTTTGGAAATAAAGCATTACAGCAAGGGAGAGGGTTTTACGGGTATAGAAACCTGTCAAAATGCTGTTTTTGCTGATGCTGACGGAACCATTTGGTTTGGTACCATTAACGGGCTTTCAAGGTATAACCCTGCCAACCAGGTGAAGAACGAGCACGCGCCTGTCATAACTATTACCGATGTAAAACTTTTCTATGAGCCCATTTCAAAAACTGCTTTCAAAAGATTTGCAGGAGACTGGAACAGTGTGAACGGACTGGATCTGCCTTATGATCAAAACCATTTAACATTTGAATTTTCAGGGATTAATTTCAGTAATCCGGATGCGGTTAATTATCAGTGGAAATTGCAGGGATTTGATAAGAACTGGTCTCCGGTTTCCAAACAACAAACAAATACTTACTCTAACCTGAATGCCGGTGAATATATTTTCATGGTGAAATCCTCTAATGAAGACGGGATATGGAACAAGCAGCCGGCAGAAGTGAAATTCTGCATCCACCCTCCTTTCTGGTTGCGCTGGTGGTTTATTACACTGGTGCTGTTGCTGGCATTCAGCATTTTATTTGTCAGCTTCAGATGGCGTATCCATCGTATAAAAACCAAGGCTTTACTGGAACAGAAGAAACTGCAAATGGAAAAAGAAATTGTGGAGCTGGAGCAAAAGGCGCTGCGCCTGCAAATGAATCCTCACTTCATTTTCAATGCGTTAAATTCCATACAATCCCAGATTGGTACTGACAATGAGCAGTCGGCCCGTTATTACCTTGCCAAATTTTCCAGGCTAATGCGCCAGATTTTAGATAACTCAAGAAACAGTTCTATTACCTTGAAAGAGGAAATCAATACCTTGGAAAATTACCTGCTGATCGAAAAATTTTGCAATGGAGATAAGTTTGATTATAAAATAACCGTTGATCCTGCTATTGAAACGGATTACGTCAAAATACCTCCCATGCTTTTGCAGCCCTTTGTGGAGAATGCTGTTAAACATGGAATAAAATTTATGGACGGAAAAACAGGAATGATACTGGTGGACTTTACTGAAAAAGATGCTGTTCTGGAGTGTTCTCTGACTGATAATGGAATTGGGCGAAAAAAAGCGGGGGAACTAAATAAGAACAGCAAGGAAACGTATCATCAATCAACTGCCTTGCAGGTGACGCAGGAACGCCTTGATCTGTTAAAAAAGGACACTTCTTTTCAATCGCTGGAAATAATTGATTTAATGGATGAACAAAACAACCCTGCAGGGACTAAAGTAATTGTTCGGATACCTTTGGATTTAATCTAAACTGACAACCATGATAAAAGCCATCATTATTGACGACATCGCCCAGGCGAGAATGACCTTAAAGAAAGACCTGGAAGTTTATGCTCCGGATATACATATTATCGGAGAAGCAAGTGGAGTTATTGAAGGAGCGAAACTGCTGAAAACTATCCAGCCGGATGTGTTATTTCTGGATATACAAATGCAGGATGGAAGCGGCTTTGACTTGCTGGATATCTTAAAGGATATTCCTTTCAAGATTATTTTCATTACGGCCTCAGATGCTCATGCGATCAAGGCATTCCGCTATGCGGCTATTGACTACCTGCTAAAGCCTGTTGATCCGGATGAATTAACGGAAGCTTTAAAGAAATTTCGTCAGGAGAAACTCAATGAAAATGAAAAATACAAGCTGCTGAACGAATCCCTGAAGAATCATCAAAAACCTCATTCCCGCCTTGCCTTGCACACGCAGGATAAAATACACATTGTGAACATCAGTGATATTCTTCGCTGCGAAAGCAGTGTCAATTACACTGAATTTCATTTTGCAGGAGGTAAAAAACTACTGGTCACCCGGACACTGAAAGAATTTGAAGACCTGCTTTGTGATCTGAACTTTTACCGGGTGCATCAATCTCATTTAATCAACACGAAATTTATTAAGGAATTTATTAAAACTGACGGGGGCTATATCCTGATGAATGATGGCAGTAACGTACCCGTTTCTACCCGTAAACGTCCTGAAGTAATGAAAATGCTGGAAGAACTATAAAAACCGGCCCATCTGAAAATGGGCCGGCTGGGTTTATGTCAGGCAACATAAAATTATTTCTGAGCTACTCCTTCTAAATCCCTGACCACTTCTACCCATCTGCCTGGTACCCTTGCATTGATCATATTGTCGTACATGGCTTCGCTGTAAACGGTGGGTAAATAGAACCTGCCCAGATAGGTGGCGTTTAACTGGATCGTAAATTTCTTACTTGTATTGGCAGGTAATTCATAATAACTATACACCCTGTCATCTCTTATATCCTGATACCTTGCTGCAGAGACAGAAGTGCCGGTTTCATCCATGCGGGTATTGTGTATTTCCCAACCGCTTGGAAAAATCTGATTGAGTGTCATCTCCTTCAGAAACCCTTTTGTTCCCGGATTGGTAATGGTTACTTCTGCTATAAAATCTGTTCCTTGCTGCATTTTGTCGGGTTGTAACTCCTTTCCCTTCATATCCTTGTAATGCACTTCCAAACTCAGATCTTTTGCAGCGTATGTCTGATCGCCAGTCAAAGGGACTCCCTGCACGATTACTTTAGCAAATAAGGTGGATGAACCTTTGTTGTGCATCGTGAGCTTTGCTTTTTTCGAAATATCTGTTTCTCCATATTTTGCCTGATAAATTGTTTTTTTGCAGGTAATGCTTGTCGGAGCTGCTTTATTTAAACTAAAATCAAAGGACATTTCCCCCTTACTATCTTTTGCTCCTGTGAACTCACACATCGCAAGCAGGCAATAAGAGGTTTCCTGTGTATTCATCCAGACTTCTGAATCCAGCGACTTAGCTACCTCTTTTGCCAGGTCCAGACCTCTGGCTTTTTCTTTCATCAGGCTGAGTATTTCCAATATCATTGCCTTGTCTCTTATGGCGGAGCCATAACTGTAGGAAAGTTCCTGATAAGGCTTTACGATGGTTGAAATTCCTTCTATCATACTTTTTGCCACTTCATTTTGTCCGATCAGTTTATAGGCCCCTGCCAATCTCCATTTTGCTGTTACGGAAAGCGTTCTTTCTTCCCGCAAACGATTCATAGCTCCCAATTCTGCTTTGTTGCACAGCGCAAGTACAAACAAGCGGTAAGCCTGAATCACCTCATTGGTTTCATTGCCATGCGGATGTGTATATACTCCGTTATTCGCTACCCAGTTCCGGGCTTGTTGCTGCTGGTATTTCACCCACCTGTTTTTCATGTTATCCGGCAGGCTGTATCCTTGCCTTTCTGCTTCTATCATAAAATGACCGGCGTAATTACTTCCCCAATCGCTTTCAACTGCTTCTCCTGGCCAATAGGAAAAGCCACCATTACCTGTCTGAAACAGTTGTAAACGTTTAAGCCCTGCTTTAATATTCTGGGCTATTTGATTTTTCTGTGCTTCCTTCAGCTCGGTGAGATTACTGACATATAACTGTGGAAATACAGATGAGGTGGTTTGTTCTATACATCCATGCGGATATTGGATCAGGTAATCCATGCGTTTTTCAAGGCCTAAAGAAGGGATGGAAGAAAACTCCAGCGTGGCCTTGTTGGTGCCAGCAATTCCTCTGAAATTTACATCTGCATCCCAGGACTTACCAGGCTCTATTGCCATTTCCTGACCATCCACCACTTTTGGGTTGGGGGTTCTGACATCGAGCTCAATCTCCTGTACAGCTTTCTCTTTGCCTGAGGTAGCTGTTATTTTAACTTTTGCAATGCCTGTCTTTTCTGCCACTTTCAAATTGAAATTAATAACCTCATCTCCGGTTTGTTTAAAGGATATAGTTTGCTGTCTGGTATCGGTCAATGAAAGCATTCCGTTTACCTCTACCTCTACTTTCACCTCCTTTACCTGCTTTTCCATTGCGAATACATCTACCGGTAAGCTCAGGCTTTCTGAAGGCCCCAGTACACGCGGCAAAGTTGCCAAAACCATCAATGGTTTCCGTATGCCAACTGTCTTTTCTGAACTCCCATAAGCGCCCTCATTCTCCGCAACTACCATTACCCTTACTGAGCCTACATAATTGGGTATGTCTATGACGTGTGTCTGCTCTTTCCCACTTTCCAATGTAAAGGGGCCAAAGAATTTTACCATGGGTTTAAACCGGTTTGCTTTTGCTCCTTTTGAGGCATCTGCATTTCCATCTCCCCCTATGCTCAATAATTTTTCCAGTTTTCCGGCGTAGGCTCCAATCACAGCGTCATACATATCCCAGGTTTTAACTCCCAGGGCTTCGCGTGCATAAAAGGTATTCCAGGCTTCCGGCAGTTTAAAACGGGTCAGGTCCAGTAATCCTTCGTCTACCATGGCTAAGGTGTAACTCATCTTTTTTCCTTGTTGCTCTTTTACCTGTATGCTAACTCTGGATTCCGGTCTGATCACGTCCGGCATCGCAATTTCCGGGTGTAAATGTGTTGCGGGGTCATCTACCAGTACAGGAACTACTCCATACATTCTGATGGGCAGATCGTTTTTTGTATTGGCATGAGGTTGCAATAAGGTAACATGTATGTAGGCATTGGGCGACATGTCTCCGGTAGCCGGAAATTCGTATTTGGTCTCTCCTTTTTTTGTCCCGACCCAGAATTTTTTTACCACTTTTGTTCCTGTTTCAATGCTGACCAACGCCATTCCGTCTGCGGAGGATGGAAAAGAGAGTTTTATTTTTTCCCCGCACAGGTATTTCTCTTTGTCACAGGCAAAGTTGAGCATGCTGGCATTTTCGTTTGTACTTCTGTTTGCGCGGCTCCAATAGGGCCAATCAATGTAAACTGCCTTTCCGGTCTGATGTTTCCCTTCCAGATCGGTGACGGTGATTAAATAGCGTCCATATTCAGGATAGTTGATCCTGAACCGGAATGCTCCTTTTCCTTCTTTGGTATTGATCAGGGTGTCTTTCATCACTATGGTGCTTGAGCGTGAAATATAATTGGCCATGTTTTCCTCCCCTTTTTCATACCACCAGCGCCATTGAATTTTATATATTTTCACTTGCAGCCTGTTTGCATTTACCGGGTTGCCGGAAGCATTCAGGGTTGCTACATCGAACAGATACTCTTTTCCTGTTTCAAGGGTATTGTCCTGATTTTTGATTTCAGGAATATGTAATCCTACATAGGTTTTATAAGGAGAATAGGGAACACTGTACCTGTCAATGCTGAAATCACCTCCTTCTTCAAATACCTTGGTGATGTAGGTGGCTCTTAACATCCCCGGTGCGTTCTCTCCTACTGACAATCCTGTAAATATATCCGCCTCTCCTTTGTCATCCAGTTTACCATCGTAAACGGACTCTGCATTGGCTGAAAAACTTCTTATGGGAGAGTCAAATTCATAGGCTTTGTATTTATCGAATGTTGTCTTGCTTTGATTTACAGTAACATTTACAAGTGCATGTAAATTTTTAGCGATCGCCCCGTGTAACCATTTCACCTGTAATTTTGCTATGCTGTCCTCCTTCTCCGTACTGAAATCCATTACTATCTTCAGCCGGTTTGGTTTAACTGTTTCTATTTTCAGGTTTTGTGTAAAGACTCTGTTTCCTAAATTCGCCACAGCTGTATATTCACCTGTTGGGGCATTCGAGCCGGTAACGGTTCTAAAACTATACATGCCATTTACATTTTTTGTTTTTGTTGTCTGGTAAATGATTTGCCCGTTTGGGTCTTTCAACTCAAATTTTACCGGATGGTTCAGCGGGAGTTTTTTTTCCTTGTCTTCCAGCATGAAAGTTAGAAACAGAGAGTCTCCGGGGCGCCAGACGCCACGTTCTCCATATAAAAAACCCTTCACTCCCTTTTGAACGACCTCTCCCTCTATGTCAAATTTGCTTAAGGAGTTGGCATTCCCATCTAACAGCTTTAAATAACCTCTTTGCCTGCCGAATTTTGCGATCAGTAAGAATGGCTTTCTCTTTAATGGAATATCCAGCATTCCAAGGCTATCTGTTACACCTGTGGCAATTAATTGGCGGACATAGTCATAATATTCAATTGTTGCTTTGGGTAATGGCTTGGAGGTGATCATATTGTTGACGATGGCATGTGACATTTTATTATCGTCCATTTTATAAATCAGGCCAATGTCCGACGCCAGGATATTTCTGCTGATTGATTTGCCATTGTAGTAATCATTACTGCAGGCGGAATAACTATTTTCGTAGGAATACCAATGCTGGTATCCGTCTTCAAATTGGTTATCCTCCCCCTCCTGTCCGCCCCAATTTTTTTCATTCCAGTTTTTATCCTCTTCTTTATTGTCAGTACTGCCTGAGGCTTCTTCCTTCTCCGCTCCGGCACAATTGCAGGTACTGTATTTTCTGTTAAATTTTATGCTGACTCTGTAAATTGCTCCGGGATCCGGGGTAATCAGCTTGCCCAGGTCAAGCACGTGTGTATTCCATTGTTTCAGGTTTATCATTTTGTCATCGTCCAGTTTGACTTTTTTCTCTATGATTACTTTTCCCACACGGGTTAAGTCATCTTCCCCATCCAGATTATTGGTCTGTAAAAACTGATGAATGTTATTCTCATAGATCTTGATAATCCTGACATCAACGGCTTTAAGGCTAATCGCTTCGAAAGGGAAAATGAGTCCGTTGGAGTTTGGTAATATGCAACCGTTTCCTTTTATTCGAACCAGGGGTTTGGGTTCTTCAAAAGTAAGTGACCCGGAATAGGGTTGAATCATTTTATATGCTTTGAAATTTTTAATGCCTGTACTGACTTCGATTGTTTTACTTCCTTCTATCCGGTTTGGTAAAAAAACTTTTACTACGTTTCCTTCTATGGCATAGGTGAGGTTTTCTACTCCCAGAATTGTAACGATTCCTTTTAAATTCTGGTTATACAGGATGGGGTCGCTGAACCTAAGTTCTACATATTGGTCCCCCTTATCTATTACTTTAGCGCTGCTAACAGAGAAATTACCTAATGGAGGAATTATAATTTCCTGCTTGCCGTTTTGAACTGCATCAATTTCTTCACCATTCCAGCTTACTGAGACCATTCCCTCTTTCTCTTTACGTGCAATACTGTCTACATAAAAATGAAACTCATTATTGACATAGCTTTCACTCCAGTGTACATGTAGCTTTCTGCCTTCCTGAGAAACGCTGATAATTTTATTTATGGCAGCGGTATCGGCATAATCTGAAGTCATTATCTTTCCTGTCAGCTTTTGCCATTCCGTATCAAAACGATCATAACTGCTTAATCCATCAACTGTAACAAACAGATTTTGCGGGTACGTAGAGATCTGTAATGGAAAAGTCCTGAACTCATGTGGGACTTTCATTACTTTATTCAATTTGAATTCTACTGAGTATAACTGATTGGAAGCTAAAAGTCCGGCAGGGATGAATTCGATGGTTCTGCTGTTAAGCCATACTGCTTTCCCCTTTATCTCCGGATCAAAACTAAAAATACCTTCGAGCAAGGTTGAATCCGGGGTTTGATTCGCCTTTTCGCCTGCATTTGCATTCAGGATATCCTGGGATAGTTCAATACGGATTGTACTTTTTCGGGAAACCATGCCGGATGTAAAGCCGGTAATATACTTTCCAAAAGCCGGGTTTACCTTGTTGATTCCGGAGTGCTGGTGAAAGCAGGAACTCAGTAGCGTTAAAGCGCTAATTACTATTGTAATGGTTGCGCAAAGGATCGTTTTCGTTTTCATAATTTTTAGTTTATGAAACAAATTTGCACTGAATCAAGTTCTGGAAATGGGGTACTTTATCAGATGAGGGATTTGATTTATTAAGTGTGGCTGTTTGGTTATTATGTGCAAAAAAAGAGGCCGCCCTATTGGCGGTCTCTCTAGTATACATCAGAATGTGAAATCAATACCCAATTACAACCTGTCTTGACACTCCTGAGGCGTTCGTCCAGTCGAATTTATAACCGTAAGCACCGCAAAGCGAAGCACCGGAATAAGTCACACCACTGGAAGTAACTCCAAATGTTTCTGTAAGGGTACGGGCGATCCCTGAAACTATCCTGATACCTGCCGTTGGCTTATACCACCCGCAGCTTGAATTCGAGACCATCGCTACCGGAATCTGAACTAAAAAAGAATTGCCGGCGCGTGTGACACCCCCTGTCACATAATTGGAAAGACCTCCTATGGCTGAATCTCCGGTAATACTTATCTGGTAAATACCCAAGCCAGGATATGTCCAGGTTTTTAACCTGTTTACCCACCAGGTCTTAGTCTTACCATTATCAAATGTGACTGACATATTTGCAGTGATTTTGTGTATAATGGAAGTGCCAGAGGACAACGTTTTCAACAAGCCCCCTGTCACATTGGTAATAGAATGCGTGCCATTATATGTAAAAGTCAGCCCTGACAGGTTTGTTACTTTATAGTTGTTAAACGTAACAAGAATTTCTGCTCCTGCATCCTTCCATCTAACATTGGTCGGAGCAGCATAACCTAAAATCTGCAACGTTATAGAACCAGTTCGGGTATAAACGCCGGAGCATGAACTTCCTGAGTAAGTCAATGTCCAGATACCAGATTTATACTGTGTTGTATCCAACGTTACATCGCAAGGGAGATTAATTACTCCTGCGGAATCAAGAGAGCTAAGCCTTCCGGAACTTAGTGTGGAAGCAGAAAGTGCTGTATTAGCATCAACTGTTACATTTTCCAATTCCGAATTAACCCGTGCATCATCACTTGCAACTTGTGTCTGATCTGCAGTATCATCTGCCGGCGTCACCGTTTCCCGGGGCTTGGTACATGAGTTAAGGACTCCTATAACCGTCAAGGCCAAAAAACAAAAACTGAATTTCGATTTTACTTTTCTCATCTTTCTAAAGTTTTTATGGTTAACGTACAGTAAGAAATCATTAAGTGTAAGGATACGCCCAGGAAAGATTCTCCTCATTTTCCATAGGTTTAATACTTAAAACCGGCACCCAGGACAAATTCACAATCTGCTGGGCATAAGGCCCAAGAAAAGAACCTGTAAAATTCTCATCCTGATCTGTCATAATTATAATCAGATCTGAATTATTTTGCTTAGCAGCCCCTATCGTATTTTTTGCGAGGTTACCACCAACGATCGTATTCATGGTAACAGGTATTTCCGACTTTTCAATGTATTCGATAACCCGTTCAATTTTCACATTAAATTTATCAATTTCAGTTGCATCGTCCGCTTCCAGCAAACCCAATACATTTATCCTCGCACCATACTTTTTGGCCAGAGATACGGCATGGGAAACCTTTTGAGAAGAATGCCTGGAGTTATCAATCGGCAACAATAATTCAGAAAATCCAATTCTACGGGAATGACTCTGCACAGTTAACACAGGACATTCAGCCAAAGTAACTACCTTAAAAGAATTACTGCCCAAAAATACTTCTTCAAATCCCGATATACCATGCGTTCCCATAATAATCAAATCCGCATTTTCAGTCTTCACAAGGTCAACAACTTCTTTGCAAATACTTCCTTCTGTACTAATTGCAGTGACGTTCACACCATACTCTTTTCTGATTTTTTCAGCTAAATCCTGCAGCTTATTTTCAATTAAAGTGAACATATTGGACGGTGCTTCAAATTTTAATTCGGGAACAACAATGCTGAAATCCTGCCAATTACGTTCCACCACATGAACCAAAACCAAACCTGCTTTATAAAGTTTTGCCATGAATGCCCCGTGATCAATAGCAAGTAAGGAGGTTTCTGAAAAGTCTATCGGAATTACAATTTTTTTAACGTCCATCCCTTTGTTAATATTAAGGTTCAGTATCGCCAGGTATTAATATGGCTTGAAAACTAAATTTCTTTTCATTGAAGGTATAATACTGATGACAGGAATATCAGAATTATTAATTATTTCCTGGGCGGAGGAACCGATAAAACGGTTTGTAAAATCCACTTCCTGCTGTGTCATTATCATGAGCAAATCTCCGTCCACTTTATTTGCATATTTAATAATACTTTCTGCCAGTGATTCATCCCCTTTTACGCCTTTAATTATTTCAGCCGTACATTCAACCCCTTCCTTTTCTATGAAGTTTTTTACCTGCTGTAATTGTCTTGTCAGGCGGCTGACGACAAACTCGTCAGAAGTAAATAAAACAGATACTATACGTATAGCTGCACCATCACCCAGTCTTGCCAATTCAAGTGCAAAATTCACTTTCTCTCTGGTTTCTTTTGTTAGATCAAGCGGCAGAACAATGTTTTTACATCCATTCCTGTGTTGTTTTCCTCTGATAGTTATAACCGGAACATTCGCTTCTCGTACGACTCTTAATGCGTTGGACCCAATAAATTTTTTGCGGATATTCTTTTTGCTATTGGCACCCATGATGATGAACAGGGCATTAATCATATCAGCTACTTCCGCAATCTTTTCATAAACGGATCCGCGGGCAACCATGGTACCTGTATTTATACCGGTTTTCTTTTTGACACTGGCAGCAAGTTTCGTCAGTTTCTTATCCACTTCCTTTTTAATCTCGGCATCCTGCTTTTTGGAGAAAAATTTAGAAATAAAGCCATTATCCTCAATCACATACAATAACATAATCTCTGCCTTATATTCCCTGGCCAGATTATAAGACTGATCAAGCGCGATTTGAGACTGATCAGAAAAATCTATCGGAATTAAAATTTTTTTATGTGACATATACTCTGTTTTTAGTGCTTTGCGAAGTTAAACAATTTTCTGACATATAAGATCAATAAACTGGCTGACAGGCTTTTAAGTCTCACTTTTCAGAATTTTACAAATCCTTTCAACAACTTTCCTCTCAAAACTTTGTTCAACCTGAAATAAACCGGACTTTTCTCAAAGTACTTTTGTACACAAGCCCCTGTATTGGGTTGATGTACGCACAATAATGAAGCCAAACGAATTAAACGCTCTAATTAGTCTTTTGGATGATCCGGACGAAGGTATTTTCTCTCACATTAAAACAAAAATTGTTTCCTTAGGGCATGATGTAATACCTGTTCTTGAAAATGCCTGGGAACACTCTTTCAGTCCTTTATTGCAAACAAGGATAGAAAACATTATTCATTCCATACAGTTTCAAAAGATTGCTGAAAATCTCAGGTTATGGGCCAAGACCAGTGACCCCGGATTACTCGAAGGCGCATTACTTGTTGCACAGTACCAATACCCAGACCTCGATATCCTTAAACTGAACAAGCAGATAGAACAAATAAAGCATGATATCTGGCTGGAGTTAAATGACAACCTAACTGCTCTTGAAAAAACAAGAGTAATGAATCATATATTTTTTGATGTTCACTTATACAGTGGCAATACGGTTAATTATTATGCGCCCCAAAATAGTTACATCAACAATGTAATTGAAAGCCGGAAGGGAAATCCCTTATCGCTGTCTATTATATATGCAATTATTGCCCAAAGCCTGGGGCTTCCAATTTACGGCGTGAATCTCCCGGAACATTTCGTTTTAGCCTATGGGGATTCTGAACATTCCGCTGATCCCTCTTTACAAAATGATAGTTCCAGGATATTGTTTTATATTAATCCTTTCAGCCGGGGTGCCGTTTTTAGCAGAAAAGAAATTGATGCCTTCTTAAAACAATTAAAACTGGAACCCAAAGCTGAGTTTTATGGTATCTGTTCCAACATTGAAATAATTAAACGACTTCTTCGCAATTTGATGAACGCTTATGAAAAGCTAGGGTACCCGGACAAAAGCGGCGAACTGGAATCGCTGTTAAACAGTGTAACGATTGGCTAATCAGATTATTTCTGATAGCTCTAGCCAACGAGAGGTTTTTTCTTCTATTTTAACGATTAATTCTTCAAGCTTTTCTCCCTGAACAGACAACTTATCATGTCCTTGCGTAATATCCGTTAAACTTTCGGCCAACTGATTCTTTTCAATTTCAAGTTTTTCAAGTTCTTTGGCCAATTGTTCAAACTCAAATTTTTCTTTAAAAGTTGCTTTCTTTCTGCCAACTGATTCTTCAATCAGTTCCTCCTTTTTCGCACTTAGTTTAACCGTTTCTTCTGTTTTTAACGTGCGAACCTGTTCAGCTTTCCAGGTACTGTAATCGGAATAGGTTCCTGGAAAATCCTTTATGATACCTTCACCTTCAAATACAAACATATGCTGAATGAGTTTATCCATAAAGTAACGATCGTGTGTAACGATCAGCATACAACCCCCAAAACTTAATAAAAAATCCTCCAGTACAGCTAAGGTCAAAATATCCAGGTCATTCGTGGGTTCATCGAGAATCAGGAAATTAGGGTTCGTGATTAAAACAGTTAATAAATACAAACGGCGCTTTTCCCCACCGCTTAACTTAGAAACAAAACTATACTGCAGGTCACCGGTAAACTGAAAACGGAGTAAAAGCTGAGATGCAGACAATTTAGAACCATCAGCCAGTGGAATAAACTCAGCGATGTCTTTCACCACTTCTATCACCCGTTTATCTTCATTCAGCTTTAATCCCTTTTGAGAGTAATAGCCAAATACAATGGTTTCACCTGTCTGTATCTTCCCGGAATCGGCGGGTTCCAAGCCCTGAATAATATTAAGAAATGTACTTTTCCCAACTCCGTTATTCCCCATTATTCCAATCCGCTCTCCCCGCTTAAAAACGTAAGAAAAATCGTCCAGAATTTTCCTTGGAGGAAATGATTTACAGAGTTTTGTAAGCTCAAGTATCTTTCCGCCAATGCGGGTCATTTTTACACTGAGCTCCAGTTTTTCAGCGGATTTCTTCCCAAGTGCCTTTTCTTTCACATCTTCAAATGCATCCACTCTGTATTTTGCCTTGGTGCCTCTGGCCCTTGGCATTTTACGAACCCATTCGAGCTCCCGTTTATATAAATTACGGGCTTTGTCAACCTCACTGTTTTCAACTGCTTCGCGCTCTGCTTTTCGTTCTACGAAATAGGAAAAGTTTCCAGCATAAGGGAAAAGTTTTCCAGCATCAATTTCTATGATCTCGGTACAAACCCGATCCAGAAAGTACCTATCATGTGTTACAATCAGCAAGGTTATGGCAGCATTTGTAAGGAAACTTTCCAGCCATTCGATCATTTCAAGATCGAGGTGGTTAGTGGGCTCATCCATAATCACGAGATCGGGCGCTGCAATCAGAATTTTAGAAAGAGCTACCCGCTTGCGTTGTCCTCCTGATAAGGTAGACACAAGCTGGGTAAGTTCCGGAATTTTTAACCGGGAAAGAATTTGCTTTATTTTAAGCTCGTAATCCCAGGCATTCAGGATATCCATTTGCGCCATTGCGTCCTGCAACCGTTCTCCATCCCCAGGGGTATTGGTTTTCTCGACTGCAAGTATTGCCTGTTCATATCGTTTGATTGCATTTGTAATTGGATTTTCGGACTCCAACACAGCCTCCAGAACGGTCAGGCTGTCATTTAATTTAGGTTCCTGCTCCAAATAGGCTTTGGTAATATCTTTGCGAAAGGTTACATTACCTTCATCCGCAATTTCTAGCCCATCGATAATTCTAAGTAAGGTTGTTTTTCCTGCCCCGTTCTTGGCCACCAACGCCATTTTCTGTCCACGACTTATACCAAAGCTTATTTTATCAAATAATACTTTGTTGCCATATGCTTTTGACAGATTTTCAACCGATAGATAATTCATTGCGCTAAGGTAGGTCTAAATTCTGTTCTTGTCCCGGATCATTTGCTGGTTCATTCTTAAGGCCAGTATCCTCTTCACCTTCCCATTCGTACTGTTCACGCTGAGGCCCTTCCTTTCTCAGAAAAAAAGCGATTATGAAGCCAGCTACAGCACCCAGGAGATGCGATTCCCAGGATATTTTCTCCTGAAAAGGGAAAATGCCCCATATCAGGCTTCCGTACAAAAAAATCATTAGCAGGGAGATTGCCATCAGGCTGCGCTTTCTCCTGAATAGTCCACTGTAAAAAAGGAAACAGACAAAACTGTAAATCAAGCCGCTTGCACCCACATGATAGGCCTCCCTACCGGCAAGCCAAACCCAGAGCCCCGTTGAAAAATACACCCAGAAAAATGCGGGGAAGGCCAATTCCCGATAAAAATAAAAGGTAATGATGCCAAGAAAAAACAGGGGGATGGTATTGGAAATAAGATGCTCATTACTCGAATGGATTAAGGGTCCAACTGCAATTCCAATAAGACCACCAGGTCGACGCGGGTAAATACCCCATCTGATCAAATTGAGATCAAATGTCTGGTCGATCATCCGGATAACCCAGAGGAATAAAATAAAAAGTACAGGATAGGCCACAATCCGCAACAAAAACCTGGTATTTGGATGTAAACTCAGGCTTAACTTTTAAATTCTCCAAATACTCTCCGCATCACATCTGCAATCTCTCCCAATGTTGCATAGCTCTCACAGGCTTCAAGAATAACAGGCATCAGGTTAGCAGTACTTTGTGCATCCGTTTCCAACTTAGCTAAAACAGTTTTCACTTTGAACGGATCACGTGCGGCCTTAAGACTGTTTAATTTTTCAATTTGCTGTTTGCGAACAGAATCAGCTATCATCCCAACATTTATGGGTGGCTTTTCATCCGTCTTAAACTTATTAACACCAACAATGATTTTTTCATCCTTTTGAATCCCATTTTGATAATCATATGCAGAAATAGCAATTTCCTGTTGTAAAAAGCCCTGCTCTATGGCACTTACAGAGCCACCCATAGCATCAATTCTACGAATGTATTCCCATGCTTTTGCCTCAACTTCGTTGGTGAGTGTTTCAACAAAATAAGAACCTGCCAAAGGATCTACGGTATCTGCAATACCGCTTTCGAAACCCAGAATCTGTTGGGTTCTCAGGGCAATTCGTGCTGCTTCTTCGGTTGGCAGAGAGATGGCTTCATCAAAACCGTTGGTATGCAGGGATTGAGTTCCGCCCAATACCGCAGCTAATGCCTGTACTGTTACCCGGACTATATTATTATGAGGTTGTTGGGCCGTCAGCGTTGAGCCTCCTGTCTGAGTATGAAAACGCAGCATCTGTGCACGGGAATCAGTGGCGCCTAAGTCTTTGGTTATTTGTGCCCACATCCTGCGGGCTGCACGAAATTTAGCCACTTCTTCAAACAAATTATTATGCGCATTGAAGAAAAAGGATACTCGTTTGCCAAATACATTTATGTCCAACCCTTTTTCGATGGCTGCTTTTAAATAGGCCTTTCCGTTTGCAAGTGTAAATGCTAATTCCTGTACTGCTGTTGATCCCGCTTCACGAATGTGGTAGCCGGAAACAGAAATAGTATTCCATTTAGGGACTTCTTTGCTGCAATACTCAAAAATGTCAGTAATTAAACGCATGGAAGGCTTTGGTGGATAGATATACGTTCCACGGGCGGCGTATTCTTTCAGAATGTCATTCTGAATGGTGCCTGAAATTTTTTTCAAATCCGCCCCTTGCCTCCTGGCTACTGCGATATACATTGCTAACAAAATGGATGCAGTGGAATTAATGGTCATGGAGGTAGTCACCTGTTCCAGGTTAATACCTTCAAATAAAACTTCCATATCCATTAATGAATCTATTGCTACCCCCGCCTTACCTACTTCACCATCCGACATTTCATGGTCCGAATCATATCCAATCTGTGTTGGAAGGTCAAAAGCTACTGAAAGTCCGGTAGTTCCATTCTTCAGAAGGTAATGGTACCTCCTGTTGGATTCTTCTGCAGTTGAAAAGCCTGCATACTGACGCATTGTCCAAAGCTTACTTCGGTACATCGTTTGTTGAACACCTCTTGTGAAAGGGTATACACCAGCTTCTTCTTCGGAAAAACCCTGTTTGGTATAGATTTGCTTAATCTCTATGCCAGAATCGGTCTCAAACCGCACCTTTCTTTGCTCTTCCATTCCCATAAAAGTAGTTAAATTAATTTGGTAAATCGAGGTAAACAAGTTATCTTTGCAGACCTTTTTATTGAAAAAAGTTCATCTAATACTATGCGTTATGGGTTCGATTAAATTTGTTGAGAAAGAGATGTTAGCTGAAGCTAAACATCCTGATTTTAAAGCCGGAGATACGGTCACTGTTCATTATAAAATCAAAGAAGGAGAAAAGGAGCGTATTCAGCAGTACACGGGTGTTGTGATTCAGCGTAAAGGACAGGGTTCCGGACAATCTTTCACTGTTCGCAAAATGTCGAATGGGGTTGGAGTTGAGCGTGTATTTCCTTTGCAGTCTATCTTTATTGATAAAATTGAAGTGAATAAAAAAGGTGTTGTCCGCAGGGCTAAATTATTTTACCTGCGTGCACTTACCGGTAAAAGTGCCCGTATCACTGAGAAGAAAGTATTGGACAAGGCCGATAAGGCTGAAGTTTCAACTGTGGAATAAGATAGAACCGGCTATTATTTTTTCCATTTCTTCCTGAATTTTTTTAGCCTCCTCCTTTGCTTTTTGGGCAAAGTTGCTGTCTTTTCCCGCATACAATATACTTCTGGAAATATTCACCAGTAATCCACAGGTTTTATTCATGCCGTACCTGGAGACTTCCTGAAGGCTGCCCCCTTGAACACCTACTCCCGGAACAAGCAAAAAATGATCGGGGGCAATTGCCCTCACTTCTGCAAGCATCTCAGGTCGTGTAGCTCCAACTACAAACATCATATTTTCTAAATGGCCCCAATTTTGGGCAGTCCTGATGACTTCCTGAAAAAGTTTAACCTTTTCATTTTTAAAAGACCTTGCCAACTCTTTAAGTTGAAAATCTTCTGCTCCTTTGTTGGAGGTTAGTGCAAGCAAAATTACCCACTTGCCTGTATATTTCAGAAAGGGAGCTATTGAATCTTCACCCATATAAGGAGCAATCGTGATGGAATCAAAATTCAAGTGTTCAAAAAATGCACTAGCATACATTCCGGAAGTATTTCCAATATCACCTCGCTTGGCATCAGCTATTGTAAACACGCCAGGACATACGACCTGCATATACTTTACAGTATGTTCCATGGCCTCCCACCCTGCTGATCCCATGCTTTCATAAAATGCAGTATTCACCTTGTAAGCAACACAAAACTCATGCGTGGCATCAATGATCTGCCTGTTAAATTCAAAAACTCCTTTTGAAGAACGATCAATTCCATCTGGCAATTTGTCTACATCTGTATCAAGGCCAACACAGAGGAATGATCTTTTCTTCTTTATATTTTTAAAAAGCTCCTGATGCGTCATTCTTCAATCGTTCTGCGTTTTCTGCAATATGCAAGGCATCAATAAATGCCTGAATGTCACCATTAACAAAGGCAGTCAGGTTATAACTTGTAAGATTAATACGGTGGTCTGTAACTCTGTTTTGCGGATAATTATAGGTTCTGATTTTCTCCGAGCGGTCACCTGTGGAAACCATTGTTTTGCGGCGTTTGGTAACCGAGTCGTGTTGCTTTTGCAATTCCATCTCATAAAGCCTGGTTCTTAACATCTTCATGGCTCGCTCCCTGTTGCCATGCTGGGATCGCTCTACCTGACAGGTAATAACAATGCCGCTAGGTTTATGTGTTAACTGAACCTTGGTTTCTACCTTATTCACGTTCTGCCCTCCCGCCCCACCTGAACGCGAAGTGGTCACTTCTAAATCTGCCGGATTTATTACCACATCCACATCATCTGCTTCCGGCAAAACAACAACTGTAGCAGCGGATGTGTGAACACGACCCTGCTGCTCTGTTTCCGGAACCCGTTGCACACGGTGCACTCCTGATTCAAATTTTAAAACTCCAAAAGCGTTATCACCAATGACATTGAAAACAACTTCTTTTACTCCACCTACTGTGCCTTCTGATATATCAACCAGTTCCACTTTAAATCCTCTGTTTTCACAAAAACGAACATACATGCGGTATAATTCCCCTGCAAACAGGCTGGCTTCATCACCGCCTGTGCCGGCACGCACTTCGACAATTGCGTTGCGTATATCTTCCGGATCTTTTGGCACTAGCAACAGACGGATATATTCATCCATCTTTTCCTTCTTTACCTCCAGTTCAAGAAGGTCTGACTTTGCCATTTGTCTTAGTTCATCGTCTTTCTCCTCATTTAACATTTTTTTATTAAAAAAAATGTTCTCAACGATGTCCCGATACTGGTAGTAAGTCGCTACAATTTCCTTTAATTGTTTGTATTCACGATTCAGCTTCGTAAAAAGCTGCATGTTAAAAATGACCTTGGGGTCTGCCAGTTGCAGTTCAACATCCTTCCATCGCTTTTCAATAGCAGCTAACTTCTCTAACACACTTTAAAATTAAGGCTAATAAACAAACTCACCAAATTCCGATTGAATTGTGAGTTTTCTTTCTGAAGGTCCTTCCACATGGCCAATAATCCTGGCTTCTACATTAAATGACTTTGAAATTGAAATGATATCCTCTGCAATAGCTGCAGGAACATACAATTCCATGCGATGCCCCATATTAAATACCTGGTACATTTCCTTCCACTCCGTCCCGCTTTGCCCCTGAATAAATTTAAATAAATAAGGGACAGGAAATAAATTATCTTTTACCACGTGCAGATTCCTAATGAAATGCAATACCTTGGTTTGTCCACCTCCACTGCAATGTACTATGCCGTTAATTTCCGCCCGGTATTTGTCCAATACCTTCTTAATCACAGGAGCGTAGGTCCGGGTTGGGGAAAGGACCAAATTCCCTGCAGTTAAAGTTATATCCTGTTCTACAGGAATTCCGGATCTAATATTTACCTGATCCGTCAACTTTGCTTTTCCGGAATAAACAAGCTCTGCAGGAATACTTCCATTAAAACTCTCCGGATATTTAACTGCATAACTTCTGTCAAATACATCGTGACGGGCAGCAGTCAATCCATTGCTTCCCATTCCGCTTGTATATTCCTTTTCATAAGCTGCCTGCCCATCAGATGCTAATCCAACTATTACATTACCGGCCTGAATGCGACTGTTATCAATTACTTCGTTGCGTTTTATACGACAAATCACCGTTGAATCCACAATAATGGTACGAACCAGGTCACCAACATCAGCAGTTTCACCTCCGGTTGAATAAATTCCTATTCCGTATCCTCTTAATTTTAATAAAAATTCTTCCGTTCCGTTAATGATATCCTTAATCACCTCTCCCGGGATTAAATTCTTATTTCGTCCGATTGTTGATGAAAATAAAATCTTATCGGTGGCACCCACACATAGCAGATCGTCCGTATTCATAACAATGGCATCCTGCGCTATTCCCCTCCAGACACTTCTGTCTCCGGTCTCTTTCCAGTACATATAAGCCAATGATGACTTAGTGCCTGCACCATCCGCATGCATTACGATGCAATACTCATTATCCTGAGTCAGGAAATCAGGAACAATTTTACAGAAAGCACCGGGAAAAAGACCTTTATCTACATCAGAAATAGCTGTGTGTACATCGTCTTTCGATGCAGAAA